>JBDKHE010000242.1:0-4292 GCA_039797805.1 Verrucomicrobiota bacterium | reverse complement strand
TGAAACGAAAAGGGCCGGCGCATCGGCCAGCCCTCGGGGTCAAAACAGGGAAATGCGCTCTTTGAGGATTTCCACGTACTGGAACATTGCGCTGTGCTGCCGGAGCAGCAGACTCCTTTCAGCCAGACGCATGCCCTTGAAGATTTCCGTATTGAAGAAGGCTGTGAGCTTGTCGAGCTTCTCGGAAAGGTCGGCCAACTCATCGACGACGCGCTGCTGATGCGGAAGAAGGCTGCTCATGGTCATGCGGCCTCGAACGCGGCCTTGTATTCGTCGTCCTCTGACATGGGCGCGCGGGACGAAACCTTCAGCGGGGACGAGCTGCGCACACTGGTGGCGGCGTCCTCGGCCCAAGCGTCCTCAAGGGTCTTTTCCTTGGGCTTGTCCTTGGCGTCCTTGAAGGCTTGCAGCAACTTGATGACGGCGCCGGCAGAGCCCGATTCGATGGTCGCGTCGGCCTTGGCCTTCTGGTCTTCGGGTAGGGAGTCGCGGAACGCCTGGAACTCGGGGCTTTCCACCAGTTCCTCGAAGTCCTCATGTGCGTCGGCGATGGTCTGCTTGTGCATGGACGAGAACGCGCCCTGAATCTCGGAGATCAGGCCGTCCAAATTGCCGTTGAAGTCGGATGCGTAGCTCTCGGCCTTGGCGTCGATCAGCGGGCCAGCAAGGGCCACGGCGCCGACAACGAACTCGCGGCCATAGTCGGCGATCATCGTGGCGAGCACTTGAGCCAGCTTGTCCGGGTTGCCGGCCAGATTCAGCGCCTCTTGCTTGATGGATTCGATGTCGTCGCCAACCTCGCCACCGTCAGCGAGCGCATCCACCGTTTCAAACTCGCCACCGTTGCCGCCCTCGGCAATCACGGTCGTGTCGTCTTCGGCCTTGCCGCCATCGGCGAGGGTCTGGGGGGCTTCGCGCTCGCTCAGTGCAGCCTCGCGGGCCTTGAGGTCTTCTTCCATTTTGCGCAGACGGCCTTCCCACGACTTGCGGCGCTGGGTGTCCTCCGGGGTTTCCGGATCTTCGGCCGGCGCGTCGGCGGGGAGTTCTTCCGCCATTTCGACGGGGGCCTCTTCCGGCGCTTCCTCGGCGCCAAGGGTCACGGCGGACGCTTCGGCCCCGGAGTCACCTTCGGGGGCGTCTTTGGTCACTGCGTTGAAAGCGCGGGTGTATTCGTCTTCGTCTTTGAGGTTCATGGTTTTCTGGCGCTCCTGTCGGCCAATGAAAAAAGCCCTCACGCGGAGGTCTTGGGATCACCGGCATGGGCCGGACGTAAAAAAACCCGCCGGAGCGGGTCGGTTCAAATAGGGGTGTCGCTTCTCAGTCGCTCGGCCAGCCGTTCAAGGGCGGCGGCAACTTGGTAGCGGTTGGCGTCGGTTTCCCACCGGCACCAGACTTGCGCGGTAGATCCCACGATGTGCAGGCAGACAAAATCGGTGCCGGCAGCGCGGATCGTGGTGAGATCGAAAGCGAGTTCTTCGCCTTGAATCATGGTCAGTCGAAGACGTGGCCGGTAGATGCACCACCGGGGGCGCCCAGCGCGTTACGCAGGGCAATCAGTTGCTTGATCCGGGTCTGGCAGGCCGGCAGCTTGTCGGGATGGCAGCTCGTCATGTACGCCTGCTGGGCGGTAATCAGCGCGTCGAACCACTTCACCGTCGCGTCGTAGGCGTGGGTGTTCGCGTACAGCTTGACTTCGAGGTACGCGGCGCCGAGTCGGGCGTTTGATGTGCCGCCGTCAGCGGACACGGGAACAGTTGCGGAACGCTCGGTCACAGTGCGATTTCCTCAGTCTCAATGCCGGCCCGCTCGCCCTGAAACCCGGACTCCGGCTGTTGTTGTGGCTGAACCGGCTGGCCCTGCGCTTGATCTGCCCCGCTACCCGGCTGCTGCGGCGTGGCGTCCTGCCATCCCGACGAGCGAAGGATGGAATCCCCGGCGGCGGCAATGCCCGGCTGCTGTGCGGCAACGCCACCGGCTTGCATCGCGGCATAGACGGAGCCGACCTTCTCGGACATGGCGGCAGCCTTGAGGCGTTCGGTTTCGGCTTGGGCCTTGGCTACCTGCGCTTGGGCAAGGGCAATCTGTAGCTGAAGCTGCATCTCCTGCATCTTCTGCTGCTGCTGGAACTCGGGCGACTGCTGCTGCTGGAGGGCCTCTTCCTTGGTCATCACGACGCCGGCCAGGTCTTGCACGGAAGCCTGCTGCTCGGTCAGGTCCGCCCACTTGATGAACGCGCGCTGCTCAGGCTGGAGCGTGGCGGCGAACTGGCTCAGAGCCTGGCCCCGCACTTCTTTGGCGACGAGGCTTGATGCACCCTTGGCTACCACGTCGTAATCACCCTTGATTGTGTCGTCAGAGCTGAACCGCATGTTCCAGTGGTACAGGGCGCTGACGAACGGCTTGGTCACGCCCTCGTCCCACGACACCACGAAGTCTTTCAGTGCGATGTTGGCTTGCGCCAGCAGCATCGACAGCCCACCCATCGTTCCCGCGGCGCCGCTTCTCGGGTTGTCGCCATAGGTGAATTTGGGGATCGCCGTCACTTCGTCCGCGTTGGTGTCGAAAAGCTGCAGTATCTGCACCAGCTCGGGCATGTGCGAGTTGGCGCTGATCGCACGGACGGCCGGGAACTGCATGTCACCGCCAGTCCGCGGCCAGACCTTGTTCGGGTAGATGTCGGTGAGGTTGGCGTTCGGCGGGAATGCCGGGACATAGACCTCGTACTGATCGCCGGCCGTGATCGACCCGTTATCGAGGATCATCCGGGCCGCGGCGTTGAGCATCTTTTGATCGTCGCGCATGATCGACGCGAGGCCGTCGCCGAAGATGCTCGTTTCGTCGTGATCCAAGTAGTACAGGTGGTACGGGAAGCGGATGCCCTCAATGGGCTCGATTACCGCCTTGATTACCGTCCCGTCCGGCAGCATCCACACGTTCGCGAAATACGATTCGTGCATCGACTCTTCGGGGATATCCACGCCGCAGCCCGAAAGCTGCTCGGCGTTGAGCCAGCCCCACCGCTCATACACGTCATACTGGCCCGTCTTCGTGTCGCCGTGCATGCGCCACTGCTCGCCCATCGAGCGAAGAAGCTGCTCATACACCATGAGCTTGATCGAGCCGTTCGGGTTGGTCGCAATCGCGGCCCTGATCGCGGCGCCGTTGAACGTCGGACGGACGGCCAGCTCGGCCAGATCGTTCCGCGTCAGACGGTGGTGCTCCCAGACGAACCGAGCATCCTCCATGCGCGTCACGGCCATGTCCGGGTAGAAATTCCAGATCGGCACGTAGGACAGAAACGGCGTGGCGAAGCTCTGTTTGGTCTGCTTGAACTTGTTCTCGGCCTCGTCCCACGCGTAACAGATGCGCTCCCGGCGCTCAACCAGCGGCCCCTTGAGGATGCCCGTGCCGTAGAGGTTGCCGGAGTGGAGAACCTGCCGGGCAACGTCGCGGTACTTGCACTCGGATAGCTGATCGTCGATGCGCGTCGCCATCTTCGCGGCGGCAGCGTCAGCAGCGGCCTTGTATGCAGATTTCAGCGTGTCCTTGTCGGGAGCCTTGCCCTGGTTCTGCTGGGTCAGCAGATCCTTGATCTTCTTCTGCAGCGGTGAGGGGATGGACGGCTCGGGCGTGGCCTCTACGTCGTAGTTCCGCTCGCGGTTCGCGGGGAACAGAAGGTCCATCATCCGGGCGTCGACGGACTCGACTTTGACACGAGTCTTGCGCATGAACGCCTGCGAGCGGCCAACCATCCCGGCCAGTTCCTCGGGCTCGTACTGACCCTTGTACTGGCGCAGGTCCGTCAGCCAACGATTCTCCAAGTCGAGCCGCAACGTCTGGGCGCGATTGAACTCGGCAAGCAGATCCTGCCCGATAGGATCGAGCGGGTTAGAGGCTTGCTCGTCGTTGAAAACGCGAGTGGCGACCTCCGAGTAATCGGATGCGTAATTGCTCATAGGCTGGGCCGGAAAAGAAGAAGGCCGCTCTAAGTGGCGGCCTGTTGGGCTTGCGTCAGTAGCCGACCCGAGAGGCCGGAGCGCGGCCCCGCTGGAATCGAGGGTCGCTGAATATCGGGTTGCTCATGACGGCCGCCTCGGCAATTGGGTCGTAGCCTTGTCCGTACTGGCGGATGGCGTCGGCGCCGTTGGACGCCCAGTTGTGAAGCGGCTGATGCTTGAAAACGCCGTTCTTCTCGTCCCACTCACGCTGGTAGTGGTCGAGGCACTTGATGCCCTCAATGCAGCCTTCCTTGTCGATCCACGCCGTCTTGATCCTCGTTCGCGTCTGGTCAA
>JBDKHE010000241.1:0-6172 GCA_039797805.1 Verrucomicrobiota bacterium | reverse complement strand
CCACGGCCTCGCCTTTGGCGGAAAGATAGTCACTCCAAGTTCCCTTCCGGATGCCCTTGAGCCCGGCGACGACCAAGGCGGCGTTCACCTCGGCGCCGGCGGCGTTGGTGTGCGTGTGATCGGTCCCAAACAACGCGTGAACCTCGGCCTGGCCCCGGAGTTGATAGTCATCCGCGATCAGCCGCGTCAGATCGACAAACGCGATGCCCGCCGCCTCCGCGAGCGCCCGGTCCCACTCCCGAAAGCGGCCCGAGCCCCGCTCGACCCGCCCGTCCTTCCAGATGTCCCGCACCGTGAGGGACAGGATGATGGGCGTGGCCCCCTTGGCCTGCACGTCTGCGATCATCTTGCGCATATACCAGCCGAAGGTGTGCACGGTCTCGGGTTGGTTGGTCAGGACGTTCACGATCTCCTGCGTCTCCTCCCCCAGTCCCGGCAGCGTGCCGCGCGAACGCCATTTTTCCCGCGGGACGGACGCATCCTCGTTGACCGGGCTCCCGTCGTTGTGGCCGAACTGGATCAGCACGGTGTCGCCCGCTTTCACTTCCGCGATCAGCTTATCCCACAAACCCTCGGAGATGAAGGTGCGGGTGCTGCGACCGGCCCGGGCGCGGTTGACCACGTTGAGCTTGGCCGGATCAAAATAGTCCCGGAACGGCACACCCCACCCGACCAGCCCGCCGGAGTTGTTGGCCGCCGTCGAATCCCCGGCGACGAAGAGCGTGGGCAGGTCCGGTTTGACAACCCCATTCGGGGGAGGTGGCAACCCGGCGAGGGCGGGCGCAGGCGGTGTGGTCTGGGCCAGGGCCAGCAAGGGCAAACCCAGGGTGGCGAGGAGGCTGAGCAGGATCTTCATGGGCAGTCGGGGAAATTTTGCGGTGGCGCCCTCAACGGGCATGGCTTGTGTGGGGGACATGAAAAGATGGCTGATGTTGCTCCTCCTGACGGCGACGCTCCGGGCGGAATCCCTGCCGGTGGCCGACGATTTTCTCCACGGCCTCGGTGGTTGGGTCGTCGAGCAACAACCCGGCGGCACGGTGACCGCCGCGCAAGGCCGCCTGGTGATCGACGATGCGGCCGGTTGCACCGTATGGTGGCGCCAGCCGCTGACCGCGCCGGTGCGGATCACGTACACGGCACGCGTGAGCTCCGCGAGCCGGGTGTCCGACCTGAACTGCTTCTGGATGGGGTCCGATCCGGCGCGGCCGGATGATCTCTTTGCGGCCGGCCATGGCCGCACCGGCAAGTTCAGCACCTACGATGCCCTGCAGACCTACTACGTGGGCTACGGCGGCAACAAGAACACGACGACACGCTTCCGGCGCTACGACGGCAGCGGGGCGCGCCCGTTGCTGCCCGAACACGATTTGTCGGCCCCCGAGTTTTTGCTGAAGGCCGACCATGACTACCGCATCGAGCTGGTCGCCGGAGCGGACGGACACGTGCAATTCATCCGCGACGGCCAGGTCGTCTTCGACTGGCGCGACCCCGCGCCGTTGACGCGCGGCTGGTTCGCCTTCCGCACCGTGCACAGCCGGATCGAGATCAGTGATTTCCGCATTCATGCGGGGAGTCCGGCGCCAGCAGCCGGTCGATGACCGAGCGCGGCCAAAGCGTTTCGCGCTAGAGTGCCTCCGCGTTGGCGGGCGTTTCCTGTAGGGTCGTTGCTTGCAACGACCTCGGGCGCGAGGTCGGACCAAGGTCCGACCCTACAAGCAGACAACGCGACGTCGTTCTTCATCCGTGCTCCTTCTTGTTCATTTGTGATTGAAGCGGATCCTTCCGCCTATCGCTGGCGCAGTCCCTCGATGATCGTGCGCGGCACTGCGGTGACGGTGCCGTGGCGCATGCGCTCGGGCGTGCCTTCGTTGGGGAAATGCAGTTCGGCCGCCGGCACCTGCTCCCAATGGACGAGGTCGCGTGAACGCATCGCACTGTAATGTTTGTCCCGGTAGGCGTCGAAATAGACGAGATACTCGCCCCCGATCTTCACTGCCGTGGGACCCTCGACCCAGAGATCGGGGGGCGTGAATGGCGCGGAGAGCGGTCCAAACGGACCGCGCACGCCTTCCGCGGGGCCGATGCGCAGGTTTTTCGCGGGGACGGGGAATTTGGTTTCGTCCTTGATGATCAACCGGAGCTTGCCGTCGGCGCGGAGGAAGGTGGCGTCGATGCAGTTGAAGCCGGGATCGTAGAACAGTTCCGTCGGCGTGAAGGTCGCGAAATCCTTCGTCGTCGTGCAATACATCCGGTGGTTAAGGTCATCCTCGGAAGCGCCGCTGGTCGCGGGAAACCGTCCAGGAATGGTCGTCGCCCAGAAGATCACGAACTCGCCCTTGGCCTCATCGTAAACGATCTCCGGCGCCCAGCTGTTCCGGGCGGTCGGCTCGTGGGCCATGACGGGAATCTCCTTCTGCTCCGACCAGGTGATGAAATCCTTCGTCGACGCGTAGCCGATGCCCCGCTCCCACCAACCAGAGGTCCAGACCATGTGATAGGTGCCGTCGGGACCGCGCGCGATGCAGGGATCGCGCATGAGCTTTTCCCTGGAGCCGATGACCGGGGTGAGGTAACTGCGACCCTCGTTGAGCGATTGCCATTTGTATCCGTCTTCAGACCAAGCGAGGTGCAGGCCGTCCTGTCCGTTCTTCGTGAAATAGGTGAAGAGGTAGGCGGTGTCGGCGGCAGCGAGGGAGGAACCGGAGAGGGTGAGAATCAGGACGAAAAGGCTGGGTAGCTTCATAAAGGGGAAATCGGTCTTCACCGCACCAAGGTTGCGGCCATCAGGCCGATGACGACGTCGTTGGTCAGGGCACGAATGGTGAGTGATTGGAGTTCCTTCTCCGGGTCCAAGGACAGCCCGAGCACGGTAGCGGCACCGCCCGGGATCTCGCGGCCTGTCCCCTTGAAGGTGGTCGAGTCGAGCACGCGGACCAGCCCGGTCTTCAGATCCACCCGCGTCGGCAGCGGCCCTTCGACCCGGAACTGATAGTCATCGATGAAATAATCCTGCTCGATTGGCCACCACGTCTCGGGGTTGCGCAGCGCCAGCCGGCTGGTCGTGCCGTCGGTGTAGGTGACGACGACCTCGCCGTTGTCGAGGCGGCTCTGCATGTAGTTGGTCGAACCGGCCATGAGGAGATGCAGGGCCTGCGCCTTGCCGCTGAGCGCGACGGTCGCCTCCCGCGGATAGTTGTCCCACTGGGAAACGAAGAGGATGTTTGGCGCGTCACCCGGGCCCGGGGTGGCAAAGATTACGCCGTTCGGCAATCGCAGCCGGCCACCGTGCTCCGCCGCGACCCGACGCAGACCGGTGTCATCGATGTCGGCCATCGCATTGACATGTCCGGCCCAGGCGCCGATGCCCTGAGACGGCAGCGCGAGCGAGACGAACGGCGAGCGCGGCGACAGGTATTTGCCCTTTTGGAATATCGCGGTGACGCGGTCGTTGAAATTCGCGCCGAGAGCGATCGGCGTGCTGTCATTCACGGGGAGCGATATGGCGGCGACAGGCGGAGGGTCCGTCCTCGGACGGACCGCGGCCGGTCGGGAGACCGGCCCTCCAAGGTTCGACCACGCAATGTTCACGTCATGGGACTCGGCCGGAGGCAGATCGAAAACGAGCCGTTCACGGTCGATGGCATGAGCCACCGGGCGCCCATTCGCCTGCACGACGGCTGCAGTGCCGCGCATAGGCAGTTGCAGGCGAAGGGTCATGGTGCGGTCGAAACGTGGGGTGATCGTGAAATGCTCGCTCGTGCCCTCACGCCGATAATCGATCCCCACCCGCGCATGTTGCAGTCGCGCCTCCGTCCAAGCCACGGGCCAACCGGGCGCAATGACGAGTTCGCCAGCGAGCGCATCAGGGCGCACCCCGAACAATCCCTCCACGACCGCCCGGGAGGTGACGCCGTTGCCGTCGGCGAAGTCGCGCTGCGATTCACGGCGATAGACATCCAGGGAGTTCATCGAGCCGACATTGCCGGGAGATATACCCATGAACATCGAGGCGAGCAGCGAACTCTTGAGCAGGGTAAACGCCTCCTCGGAACGACCGTCCTGCCAGAAACCGAGCGCGGTGTGGACGTTCTCGCCCATGACCACGTTGTTGATCGACCACGAATAGGGCAGCCAGTCGGTCGAGGCAAACATCGCATAGTTCCGATCGGTCGGCACCCCGGGCCCGCGGATCGGCAGCTTCGGCTGGTTCTGCAACACGAAGTCGCTCGCCACGCCGGAACCGGCCCAGCCCGAATCCATCGCGTGATAGAAAGTCCACAGCGCGGCGCTCGGGTGGACGAGCTGGCGGCCCAGCCAGTCCTTCGCTTCGGCGAAATGCGTGCCGGTCCAGAGAAGCTCCCGCATGCCGCGAGCGATCAATTCCGCCTCGCGCTGGTATGGCGCCGGGTCGTGGCCCAGCAGCTTGGCCACGCGGGCGGCCATCCGGTTGTGCCAATAATTGTAGGCCGAGGCGTGCGCGGTGCCGCCACCGCTGTATTGCAGGTCGTCGCTGGCCCAGATGGCGGCGTAAGCTTCGTAGAGCGGGAGTTTCTCGCCGTTGACCGCGAACTCGCGGCGGAACAGGCGGCGTTCCCACGAAAGGTGACGCTCGATGACCGGCCAGACTTGCTTTGCGAAAGCCACGTCGCCCGTCCACAGCAGGTGACGGAACAGCGCGTCGATGTAGACGAGGTTCATGTCGTAGTGGCTGTTGGACAGGTCGCCGTTGCTGTGCAGCGCGGCCTCGCTGCGCGCGAGGTTGGCATCGGCGTCAGGCGGCGGAAGTTTGTCCGGAATCGGATCCGTGTTTTGCCGCGTGGACCAGTACGCCAAGTGCCGGCGGGCCCGGTCGCTCCAGCCGAGTGCGTCCATCGCGTAGGGACCGCGCCAGCCGAGCAGGCGCGAACGCCAGGCGATGGCCCCGTGCATCACCGCGCCCTGCGGTTCGTCCCACACGGCGTCGGCGGCGACGTTGAGCGCCCCGACCGCGGCGTTGATGTACGGGTCGGGCGTGACCACCAGCAACTGCCCGCGCAGGGCCGCGAAGTGTGCTTCGGTCTCGGCAAAAACGGCGGGGAGTTGGTCGGCCTCATAGGCAGGCGCCAGGGTTACGCGGGCGGTCGCAGCCTCGGTGCCGGGGCGCGCCGCCGTGACTTCGCGGTACGTGTCGAGCTCCGGGGCGGCGGCGGTCGCGTCGATGCGCTGGATGGCGAAGTAGCGCGGAGTGTGGGCGGTGAGGGGGACGCGACCGGTGATGATCTGCGGAGACGAGGTCGGCCCAAGGGCCGACCCTACAGGGAAGAGCTTGGCGGCATCGGACCAGTGCGCGGCGTCGGCCAGGGTCAGCGTGGTGCCCGCTGGCATGAGGCCGCGCAGGGTGGCGGTTTGATCGCGTGGGAGTCTGGCGGTGAGTGTGAAGATTTCCTTGTCCAACTCGAAGCGGTTGCCGGCGCAGAATTCCGGCCGGAGCTGAAACCACTCGCTGATCGGCACGCTCTCCGTGCCGATGTCGCCGTCGCGCTTGCCGCGCTGGCCGTTGACGCCGCCATAGGCCCACACGAGCTCAACGCCGGCGGGGACACCGGCGGCCTCGGCGCGCACGATCAGGCCCTCAGTCTGGCTCAACGCATACGCGGCGAGGTGCAGCACGCCGTCGGGACCCAGCAGCGGATCGCGCACCGCGTAGAGCATGCCGCCCGGGCGGTAACGCGACTCCACGCGGGCCGCTGCGTGCAGCCATTTCGTCCCGGCGGCAGTGCGCAGGCCGAAGCGCAGGTTGCCGCCGCGTCCGGGCAAATAGAGCACGAACTCCGGCTGGTCGCCGCCATCGACGCGAAAAGCCGTGTTGCCGCCGTAGAGCGGACGGTTGAAGAACTCGCCGCCGTTGACGATGACGAAATCCTCTCCCTCCGGCGTGTAGCGCAACGGACGCTCGATGTTGCTGTACAGGTTCGGGGTCAACCGCGTCGCGCCAGGCGCCTGGGCGGCCAGCGGGGACAAGCCAGCCGCGCCGAGGAGGCCGACGAGCAAAGCGAGAGAATGGCCCGTGCATGTCAGCATCGGACAAAACCTGTTCAGCCCGCCGCCGCCCGCAAGAGCATCCAGAAGCCGGCGAGAATGCCGGCGGAAACCCCCAGGCAGGCGATGAAGCCGATGGCGTCGACCTTGTCCC
>JBDKHE010000240.1:0-3736 GCA_039797805.1 Verrucomicrobiota bacterium | reverse complement strand
CCTTTTCCGACCAGTTGGCCTTGCGCCGGGAGATCACGCGGCTGGCGGAGGAAGGGAAGCTCAACGCCGACCAACTCACCTATGCCGGTCCGATCAAGCCGGCCGAGGCGCTTTACGACACAGCCAATGACCCCTGGCAGGTGAAAAATCTGGCGGGCGATCCCGCGTTGCGGCCGGTGCTCGAGCGGATGCGGCACGCCCTCCGCGCCTGGCAGCTCGAGAGCCGCGATCTCGGTCTGATCCATGAGGGACAGGCGGAAAAAATGGTGACCGACGGGCGCTCACTCATTGAGGTGACCCGAACGGGAGCAGCCTACCCGCTGGAGCGCGTGCTCGATACCGCCTGGCGGATCGGGCAGCCGGGTGAGACGGACGAGTTTATCCGCCGGTTGGGCGACCGTGATCCCACGGTGCGCTACTGGGCCGCGATCGGCCTGCGCGTCGCCGGTCCCGCCGACGCGGGTGCGGACGCTCCGCTCCAGCGCGCCCTCGCCGATGAGTCGGCGGCGGTGCGGATCGAGGCTGCGGGCATACGCGTCGCCCAATGGGACGACCGCGCGGCCTTGCGCCTGCTGACTGACGATCTCACGGGAACGGATGGGCCGGCCGCGCAGCAGGCAGCCCGCACGCTCCAACTGTTGGGGGAGAAAGCCCGTCCGGCCATTCCCGCCCTGCGCGAGGCGTTGCCCCGCCTCCCGGCTGCGGCCGAGGCCGACTACACCCGCTGGAGCATCATCAGCACGCTGAACCGCCTCACGGGTGAGCATCAACCGATCTTGTTCGAGCCGCCCAAACCGCCGCCCGCGCCTCGCCAGCCACCTTCGACCTGAATGTCTCCCCGCCAATCCCTGCCTTTATACCAATGAACACAAACCTGACCTCCAACCTCAAGGGCGCCTATCTGGGCGACTTGCTGGCCCAACCAGCCGCCCTCGTCGATACCATCGCCACCCTACCCGCGCTGCCACCGCTGCCCGCCCGGGCCCTGGCCTGCGAACGCATCGTGCTCACGGGCCAGGGCGCGTCCCTGCATGCGGTCCACCCGCTACGCCTCCGCCTCGTGCGCGCCGGCCGCAGCGCGTTCGTGGTCGAGACGGCGGAGCTGATCCACGCGCAGTCGGCGCTGATCGATTCCCGCACGCTCATCATCGCCGTTTCCCAGTCCGGCCGGAGCGCGGAGACCGTGGAATTGCTTAACATGGTGGACCGCAGCAAATCGAAGCCTTTCGTCATCGGCGTCACCAACGGGGCGGATTCGCCGCTGGCCCTCCGCCCGGACGTGCCGGTCGTGCTGCGCGCCGGGACGGAGCACTCCGTCTCCTGCAAGACCTACCAGTGCACGCTGGCCGCCCTCGAGTGGCTGGGCGGCGCGCTCTGCGGCGAGGCCACCGGGCCCATCATCGCGGAACTGGAGCAGGCCGCGCCCGCCGTGCAGGCGTATTATGCCGACTGGCAGGCGAAAGTTTCGTTTCTCGCCGGCGAGTTCCCCAATCTCCGCCATCTTTTTCTGACCGGCCGCGGCACCTCGCTCGCGGCCGTCGCCACCGGCGCGATCATCCTGAAGGAATCCACCCGCCTCCAGGCCGAGGGCCTGAGCACACCGGAATTCCGCCACGGCATCTTCGAACTGACCAATCCCGGCCTCTCCGCCCTCATCTTCGCCGGCGAGCCGGCGACGGCTGCGCTCAACGAGTCGCTCGCGCGCGATGTCCAGCGCATGGGCGCCCACGCCATGCTCATCGGCGAAAATGCCGCCCCCGGCCCGTTCCGGCTGCCGGCTCTGCCCGCCCGGCTCCGCCCCATGGTGGAGATGCTGCCGGTGCAGCTGCTCTCGCTCGCCCTCGCTGCGCTCGCCGGCCACGTGCCCGGCGACTTCCAGCGCGCGTCCAAGGTCACCGTCGTCCTGTGAACCAGTTCCCCGCTCTGGGCCGTTAGGGCGGGCCTCCAAACTCATTAAACTCCAAAACCCCGTCATTCTGAGCGCAGCGAAGAATCCAGTTGGATCATCGGCTCCCTCGAAACGTTGCGCATGTCCTGATGGATTCTTCGCTCCGCTCAGAATGACAAACCGGGTTTGAAGATACGCCAACCCACCCCATGTCTTCCGCCGCCACCACATCCACGCCCGCCCCCGGCCTCAAGCGCTCGCTGGGACTCGGTTCCCTCGTGCTCTACGGGATCATCCTGATCCAGCCGACCGCGCCCATGCCGCTGTTCGGCGTCGCCTATGAAAAGGCCGGCGGGCACGTCGTCACCCTCATCCTCATCGGCCTGGTGGCGATGATGTTCACGGCGCTGAGTTACGGCCGCATGGCCAACGCCTATCCCAACGCCGGCTCGGCCTACGCCTACGTCAGCCGCGAGTTCCATGCCGCGCCCGGCTACCTGACCGGCTGGAGCATGATGTTCGACTACGTGCTCAACCCCGCCATCTGCGTGATCTGGTGCGGCAAGGCCACCTTCGACGTCACCGCGGGCCTGGGCACGCTGCATCTGCCCGGACTCAATCTGGATCTCAGTTTCGTCCATCAGATCCCCGTGGCGGCCTGGTTCGTCTTTTATGCTTTGCTGTTCACCTGGCTCAACCTGCGCGGCATCGAGGCCAGCGCGCGCACGAATGCCCTGCTCGCCGCCGGCCTGGGCCTGGTGATCGTCCTGTTTCTGGTGGCGGCCTGGCGCCACCTGATCCTCGATCAGTCGCTCGACGCGGCGGCGCTGGCCCGGCCGTTCTACGATCCGGCCACCTTTGCCTGGTCGTCGCTCTCCAGCGGCGCGGCGCTGGCGGTGCTGACCTACATCGGCTTCGACGGCATCTCGACCCTGTCCGAGGAGGTGCACAACCCGCGGCGCAATGTGCTGCTCGCCACCGTGCTGGTCTGCCTGATCATCGGCCTCCTCTCCGCCCTCGAGGTTTACACCGCGCAACTGGTCTGGGCCCGCCCGGCCGCCGCGTTTCCCAGCCTGGAAAACGCCTTCGCCCATGTCGCCGGCCTGGTCGGGGGCCGGGGTCTGTTCGTGCTGGTGACGGTCGCCCTCCTCATCGCCACCATCGGCTCGGGCTCGGGCGCGCACATGAGCGCGGGCCGCCTGCTTTACGGCATGGGCCGGGACAATGCCATTCCCCGGAAATTCTTCGGCTACGTGCATCCCCGCACGCGGGTGCCGAGCAACAACATCATCCTCGTCGGCGCGCTCGCCCTCCTCGGCGCCTTTGCCCTGGACTACGACCAGCGCGGCTACGACATGGGGGCGCAACTCCTCAATTTCGGCGCCATGTTCGGATTCATGGGCGTGAACCTCGGCGCGCTGACGCACTACTACATCCGCGGCCGGGACCGGCGCCTGCGCCACCTGCTCCCGCCCGTGCTGGGCTTTCTCATCTGTTTCTACCTCTGGGTGAACCTGGCCGGCCTCAGTCTGGTCATCGGCGCGTGCTGGCTCGCCGTCGGCGCGCTCTACGGCGGCTGGCGCACCCGCTGGTTTACCCGGCCGATCGAGTTCGCCCCGATTGAGGGCGGGGCCGAGTCCTCCGCTTCCGAACATGCCTCGTCCAAAAATTAACCGGAACGACACGGAGTCCTCGGCCCCCTGGAACCACAGGCGCGGGCGGCCGACGTGTTCGGATTCCCCTGCCAGGCTGGCGCGTATGACATCGTGTTTCGACGCGATGTCATACGCCTCCCAGCAATTCCGTGGATTGGCGGTCGGCCCGCGTCCCGGCAGTATGAAGCCATGG
>JBDKHE010000239.1:0-9516 GCA_039797805.1 Verrucomicrobiota bacterium | reverse complement strand
ATCTTATACTGCTCGCGCACGAGATCGGCGAGGTAGGCCGGGTCGGCCAGGCGCCGGGGGACGATGCTTTCGCGCTGCAGCAATCCCTCGGGCGGAACGAAGCTCGCGATCGCGGGCACCCAGGAAGTTTGCTTTTCGAAATTGGCCGCCAGCCATGAGCGCAAGCCTTCCTCGTCGCCGCTGTCGAACTCGGCCGCACAGTCGATGGTGGCCGGACCGTTTTCCAGTCGGTCAATGCCCGCGGCCAGGATCTGGTAGGGATTAACCTCGATCAGCAGGCTGCGCCGGGAGTTGCGGTTGTTGAATAGCACGTGAGGAACGGAGAGTGACTATTGGGCAAGTTCCTGTGGCGTCAAGGTATCCAAGAGCGAGACTGGCCGGGAAATATGAAAAACCGGTGATCCGCCCCGGCTGGAAACGCCTCCCGGGGGTGGTTGGGGAAGAGCGCCCTCAGGGCATCGTCGCCTTCTCGGCAACCGGCAGCTGGCGCCACTCGGTGGCGGCGTAGGGCTGGTCCACCCCTCCAAAAGTGGCATACCGGAGAGAAGTGTCGTAGTGCACATTCATATTGGCGCCGCTGTAGGTGACCTTTCTGGCGGAGACCGCGCCGTAGATGTTGGCGTTGTTGTTGTCGTTGAAATAACCGGACGGCAGGGCGGTGTAGGGGGCATAGATCACCCCATAGAGCGGGTTGATGCCCTCGCTGTAGAAATGATTGGTCGAGGCGGGCGTGTCGCAGATGATGATCAAGGTTTTTGGGTCGTAGGTGGTGCTGACGATGCCGTTGCCGGGCGCGTCGGCCTGGAAAGCACCGGCCACGTGGATTTCGGCCGAACCGGAAGGATTGAGGTTCACCTGGCCGACCGAACCGCTGGCGGTGATGCTGAGATTGCCGTTGATGTAGAGAATGACCGGACCGTTGATGTTGAGGGTCGTCACCGTGCTGTTCCCGATGGTGAGATTGCCGTTGTAGTAGTAGCGGGCGGGAACGGAGGACCCAGGCGTGCCGATGTTGATGGTGGTGCCCAGTCCCAGCATCGTACCCTTGGGCACGCTGCTCCATTTCGACGCCAAGCCACCCACGGGGAGCGTATCATATTGTGGGATGGACGGGCTGCGGCTCACCCGGGTCACGTTCACCTTGGGTGAGGGCGTGGGGGCCGAACCTTTGACGATGGTGGAGGTGCCCAAGGCCATGAGTGGCGCGTAGGGGGCGGACAATGAAGAAGGTGCGGCGAGATAGCCCGAGATCGTCGGGCTGGTCAGGGTGATGGCGGTGCCGGTGGTGCTGCCGGCGGCGACCACCGCCGAGTAGTTGGTGCTCGTGCCGACCTGGCTGGAGTACTGCGAGGGCGAGGGGGCGCCCAGCGTGGAGTCGTAGCTGTCGATCGTCCCACCGCTGTTGGCATTGAGGGAGGTGGTGGCGGCGATGGCGTTGGGAAAGAGAGGAGCGGGCGCGATCGGAGCGCGCAATTGCGTCTGCTGGTCCGGATTGTTGGCGATGGCGACCGAGGCCTCGGCGTAAACGACCGGGGCGCCGAGGGTCTTCCAATAGCCGGTGTCATTGGGCGACACGCCGGTGTTGCTGGCGGTGCACAGGTACCAGACGCCGCCGTAGCAGCGGTAGCTGCCGGTCGAGTAATTCGAGGTCGGGTTCCAGGTGTAGCTGCTGCTCGAGGTGGTGGCACCGATCCACCAGGAGGCGGCGGTCGCGGGGTTTTGCCCGACGTTGGTATTTTGCAGGCTCAGGTACCAGACGCCGTTGTAGCGGACGGTGTCGTTCTGGGTGTATTGTTTGCCGCGGTCCCAGTCGTTGGAAAGCAGGGGGGCGTTGCTCCAGTAAACAGAGTTCGCCGGGGTGATCGAGCCGCTGCTCTGGTGGGCCTTGAGGCAGCGGTACCACTGGCTGGTGCTGCCATAGAAGACGGAGTCACCCAGGTTGTAATTGACGCCGGACAGCCAGCCGTAGGTGCTGCCGCTCAGGGCATTCTCCCAGTAGTTGGAATCGGAAAGAGCGGCGCCGCTTGTCGTGCTGGCATTGATGTATCGATACCAATTTCCTGCATAGTAGACGACGTCATTAAAATAATAGGGTTTGGAATTGTTCCAGCGCCAGGAAATCGGCGCCAAAGTCCAGCCACCGCCTCCCGTGCCATTGCTGGTGCACGAATACCAAGTGTTCAGTGGGCTATAGTAGACGACTTCGTCCTTATAGTAGTATTTGCCGCTGCTGTAACTCGAATAAACGGCGGGGACTCTGGTCCAATACGTGCCGTTTGTCGGCAGAATGGATGAACTACTGGTGTGCGGTGTGATACAACGACGCCAAAAAGAGCCAGTGATATCCGAAGTAAACACCATGTCTTCCGCTTTGTAGTTGAACCCTGAAATCCAGGTCGAGGGGATCGGGTCCGGGACCCAATAGCTCAGGTTGCCGATGCCGGACGGAGTCTGGCTGGACGCGTGGGTTTGCACGCAGCGATACCAGATGCCGTTCCATCCGACTAAATCACTTGCTCGATAATCCTTCGTGTTGCTCCAGGTGGCGCCCAGGGTCGCGGCGTCGTAGTTATCCACGCGGAGTTTCACCGTCGCCGTGGCGCCCTGGCCGAGTTTGCCGGCGGGGAAGGACAACGTGCCGCTGGCGCGGCGGTTGGCCGTGTCGAGCGTCCAGGTGGCGGCGTAGCCGTTGCTCGACCAGTTGCTCCAGTCGTTCTTGCTGAAGGCCCGCAAGGCCTCCTCGATGCCGGCCTCGGCGAGTTGCTGGCTCAGATTGCCCTGGAAGGCGCGGTTGCTGAGCTGCATCGACCGCGAGCACACGGCGATGTAGCTCGCCAGCGAGATGGCCAGCACCGTGACAAAACACAGTGCCACCAGGCTCACCGTGCCCCGGGAGGAAACAGACTTTGTTGTACCGCGAATGAACACGAAATTATACGAATAGGGATGGAGCAGGAGAAAGCAGAGCGAACGGAGCCCCGTCCAAGGCTGACCCTACACGAGGGACGCCATAGCCGCGAAGCGCGAACTGCGTGGTCGTTGCTAGCCCAGTGTAAAAGGCGCGCGGCGCAGGCGTCGTGATCGGTGCTTCGCGCTGCGCCAGCAGGTCTTGGTCGGAAGGACTCATGGCAGATAACCCCGGTTGCGCAAAATCAGGCGGTTCGAGGCGACCTGATAGACGAGGGTCCGGGTGCCGTTGGCGCTGCTGCCGATCTGGGTGCTGAACTGGAGGGAGATCTGTTTGATGCCGGAGAGGTAGTTGGTGTAGCCGGTGTATTCGTTGCCCGAGGAATCGTAGAAACGTATCGCCAGATCCTTGGGGGTCGTGGCGTCGTTGTCCGTGATGTTGCGCAGCAGGGTCTGGGACGTGACCGACGTGCCGTCGTACACGCTGCGGGTCAGGGAAGTGGCGGCCATGCTCACGCTGGTGCCGTTGATCGTGACGGGGACCGCGGCCGAGGTCGCGTTGTAGTAGTACGTGACGGTGTTGTTGCCAGTCGCGGTCGGCACAAGCAGCGACACGCGTGAATCACTCAGGTTGGCGGTGTCGGTGAGCCCGCTGGCGGATTGCACATCCTGGGCAAAGTAGCCCAAGGTGCGGCGCGCCTCGGTTTCCAGCGTCTGTTGGTTCGAGAGCCGGGCGAGGCTGCGTCCGAGATAGATGTAGCTCGACAGGACGGCCGCCATCACGGCTGCCGAAAGCGTGGCGCCGACGAGGAGCTCGACGAGGGTAAAGGCGCGGACGGAATTGGGAACACGGGATGTCACGGGCGGGTTAGCCACACATCGGCACGGTTGAGCCACCCATTCCAAGCAAATGGCGAGAGAGTGGATTCGTGAGAAGCATCGCGAAAAAGACAGCTGGGATTGGGGAAGGCTCTGGGGCCATTGGTGGTTACGCCGCCCTTCACGAGCGCTGGGTGCTGAGGTTCAGGCCGTACTTGCCGAACAGGGCGGTGCTTTTGCGCGTGTAGGTGCGGGCGATGCTGGAGGGGTTGTAGAACGCCAGGTTGTCCAGCCAGCTACCTGTCGCCGCCGGGGCGGCGTTGCTGGTGCCGCCCTTGGTCCAGGTCAGGGTGAAGGTGACTTCCTTCAGATCCGTAATCCCATCGGGAGGCGTTTCGATATCAATGTTGGTCGTGGTCCGGGTCAGGGTAATGTTAGTCGCCTTGATCAGACCACAGGCCGCGATCGCTTGGTCAAACTGGCTGTCGATGGTGATGGTCGCACTGGTCGTCGGCAGGGAGGAGATCGTGGTCCAATCGGTCAGCCGCAGCTTGCCGATTTCGTGTTCAAGGATCTGGGCGGCGAGGGTCTGGCGGCGGGCGGTGGCCATCATTTCAGACCCGATCGTGACGGCCTGGATCATTCCCATGAAGCCCACGACCAAGATCACCGAGGCCATCATCACTTCGATGATGGTGAAGCCGGCGGCGGCTCGGGGCGGGGAATGGTGGGAGGTCACGCGAACAACAGGGTGCAGCCGGACAATTCCGGCGCAAGCGCGGTGTGGCTGACAATGCGGGCTGGGCGCGGGCGGCCACCGGCCCCAAGCCGGCCCCATTCGGTAGGATGTAGGGCTGGCGCTTGTGACCCGGATTGGGCCCCGTCACGCCAAGGCTGGGTGCCGTCAAGCGGCACCCCTACACCCTGATTCGGGCGTTGCTTGGCGACGCGCGCTTTCCTTTCCCCTACAGGCCAAACTCGCGGCGGATCTGCGCCACCAGTTTTTCCGGGGGCTCGCCGATATCCAGCGTCAGTGCTCCGGCCGGTGGCTCGAGCGCGGCCAGCTGGCTTGCGAGCATTTCGGGCTTCATGTAGTGGCCGCTGCGTCCCTGGAGGCGGGCGAGGAGAAGATCGCGGCTGCCGCTGAGATAAACGAGGCGGGTCTGGGGCAGTCCGTCGCAGAGGATCTGGCGGTATTTTTCTTTCAGGGCGGAGCAGGTGAAGACGGCGCTTTGGCCGGCCGCGATACTGGACTCCATGGCGGTCCGAATGGAGGCCAGCCAAGGGGCGCGATCATGGTCATCGAGCGGGATGCCCTGTGCCATCTTCGCCTTGTTGGCGTCGCTGTGAAAATCGTCGGCCTCGTGGTAGGGCCAGCCCATTTCGTTGGCGAGCTGCCGGCCGATGGTGCTTTTGCCGGATCCGGCAACACCCATGATGAGGATGAGGTGAGACATCGGGGCGAAGTAACAAGGATCAGGGAACAAGGATCAAGCGCTCAAAACCGCTTGGCGGATCCCCGATCGTAGCACCAGTCAAACCCGGACAGCCGGCAGACTGGCGTGGCCGTCTATTGCAGCACCCGTTTGAAGGTCAGGCCGTAAAGCGTGATCGAGTCGGCGTCCTGGATGACCATGACATAGGGATCGGTCGTCACGAGCGCGGGCTTGCCGTTCTGCGTGGCGCCGCGGGAAGTGCGGATGATTTCCTCCTCGATGCTCTTGTCGGCCCCGTACTTCGCAATGCGGAGGGTGCCGTCATTACCGACGATGATGCGGCGGTCACCGCTGGCGGTCCCGGTTTCGTATTGGCCGGCGGCCTTCGTCAGGAGAACGGCCGCTTCGGCGGCGGGCATCAGGGTGTATTTCGGCGCGAAGGTGCGGGCCGGACGGAACAGCATCCAGACGCCACCGGCGAGCAGGCTCAGGCTGACCACCGCCATCAGGGCGATCTTCAACCATTCAGGGAAGCCGCCGCCGCCGCTCCGCGCGGGCATCCGCAGCGGGATCGAGGTGGGCGGACGCTCGAACAGCCGTGGGTTGACTGCCGGGCTGGCGACCGGGGTGGCCTGACCGGTGATGGCCGCGAGGATGTACGCGATGGAGTGTTCCTCTCCGCGGAGGGCGGTTTCACTGCCGACCAGACAAAGCTGGCGATAACGGGTGCGAACCACGAACACCTCGCGATCGGTCTTGATGCGGATCTCGGGGCTGGAGGGTTCGTAGATCGTGAGCCGGCTGGCAACGCCCTGCAGGGCGTCCAGCAAGGTGCGAAGCTGGTCCGCGTTCACCCCGGAGAGCTGCTCATCCGCGTAGGCCAAGCCCGCCTTCGTCGCGCCGGAGGCGAGATGGTGCAGGGTGACACTGTAGGTGATCGCGGCCATCAGGGTTCGAGAATGAAGATCGGGCAGTCGCCGAAACCGCGGCGAAAGTTGCCGGTGTCGAGGTTGCCGTCATCCAAGGCTTCGTCGATTTCCTCCATGAGGTCGGCGTCGAGGATAAGGGGGGCATCGAACGTGCCCGTAATGGCAAGCGCCGCCCGCCACTTGCCACCGGCGCTGGTGCCGCCGGGATGGGCCTGGTTGTTTTCCCAGTCAAACTTGCCTCCCATGGGGGTCGCCTTGGTCCAGACATCAAAGGCGAAATCTTGCTGGGACATGCCGGTCGGCACGACTCCGGCACCCGCCTCCGGCGGCCAAGAGCCCTTTTCATGGGCGTAGGCCTGGAAAGCCGCTCCGAAGACCCGGAAGTCATTCACCACCGTGGTGGCCCGGGCCTTCCGTTGGATCCGCTGGTAGGTGGGCACCGCCATGAAAAACAGCAGGCTGATGATGAGTACGGCGATCATCAGTTCCACCAAGCTGAACCCGTCGGTCGCACGCAGGGAACGCGGGCGGCCGGTCAGGCGGCTTGGACGGGGCGACAATCTCATCAGCAACATCTTCGGAGGACCGCGGTGCAGGAAGCAAGCACCCAGTGCGGCTCGATCCGCCGGTGTCGACCGGCCGGTTGCTCTGATCTCCGGTCAGGCGGATGCCGCGCGCCGGGAGCGTCCCGGGAGCGCGGAGCCTACTTGGTCTGGTAGGCCCCCGGCGTGTAACCATCCTGCTGCGGCCAGGCCAGCAACGCGGCGATCTCGGCGGGGAGCGGCGACTTGACGGACAAGCCGAGGGTCGGCGCGTAGCGCTTGAGGACCGGATTTTGGAGGACGGCCTCGGGAGCAGCGGCGAGCCACTGGCTATGGGCTTCGAAAGCGGGCAGCTTGGCGTGCAGCTCCGCCGGTGAAGCCAGTTGGTACTGGTTGCTGTCGCCGATTGCCGGACTCCAGGCGATCAGGGCGGGACCGGTGGAGGCGGCGGGGCGGACATAGACATTGTGGTCCATGGCGGCGAGAGCCGGCTTGGTGAGCCTGGCTTTCAGCTCGGGAACCTGTTCGGCGCGGAAGAGTGCCTTGTTGAACCCGGCGTCGGCCAGCAGGAGGTTGCCCGAAAAGACGTGACCCTCGCGCTCGTCGACCTCCGGACCGGTGGAGGGATGCCAGCCGAAATGGTCGCCGACGGCACTGCGGGTGTTCCGTTCGAACCGGGCCGGCGCGTTGATGAACGTGTTCTGATAGACGCGCACGTTGGAGGAATTCAGGCTGCGCACGCCGTTGTCGCAGTTCACGAAGACGTTGCCGGCGACGATGGCGTTCTTGGAGATCTCGAAGAAGAAACCGTCGAGGCAGTTTTCAATCCAGTTGTTCACGAAGACGCCGTCCACGTTGCCGACGTCGTACCAGATGCCGTTGGAGTCGGGGTTGTCGATGACGAGGTTGTCGCGGCAGACGACGCGGTAGGACTGGTTGAAGATCTTCACGGCCGACGGGTAGTATCCGGTGATCTTCTCGACGTTGTTGCGCGCGAAGATGTTTTTCTCGAGCAGGCAGTCCGCCGAATCGATGATGTAGATGCCCTCGGTGCTGGTGTCGCTGATCAGGCAGTGGCGCAGGGTGAAATGGTCGCCGCGGAAATAGCCCGCGACCCGGGAGCAGTGCGTGATGGTGACGTTTTCGAGGGTGGTGCCCACGACTTCCTTGCCGAAGGTGGCGGGGTCGGCGAGTTTGTCGGGCTCGGTGCCCTCGACCTCCAGGGCGCGGTAGGCGTATTGCGTGAAGGTCAGGCCGCGGAGCACGAAACCGCGCCGGTCGGATTTGCGGCCGTGCACATCGCGGGTGGTGCGGGTGATCGCGCCGTCGTAGGCGGTGATTTCAATGGTACGCCCGGTGGGGTTGGTCTTGATGAAGACGTAACCATTCTCGTAGTCGATGGCGTAGGAGTTTTCATCCAGGGCGCCTTCCCAGAACTCGGAGTTCAGGGGCCGTCCATCGACAAAGACCATGTCGTTGTTGAATTTGTGGAGCGGCGTGCGCATGCCCTCGCGGTTGCGGCGCCACCAATCGGCGGGTTTTTGCGGGAAGAGGGTGGTCCACTTGGTCCGCCAGACACCGTCCCGGAGTGCCTCCCACTGGTCGGCGATCCTGGAGCCTTTGATCACCGGAATCTCGTCGCGGTACGGCTGAAGGGTGACGCCTTGGTTCAGCATGAGGCCGCCGGTGCGATAGGTGCCCCCGCGCATGATGATGGCATCGCCGGTCACCACCCGGGGAATGACGGCTTCCAAGGTGGTCGGCGCGTCAAGACTGGTGCCGGGGGCGTCAGCCTTTCCATCCGGAGCCACATAATAGACGTGGGCTGCGTCCTTGGGCACTTCATAGGTCTGCGGCAGCGGACCGTACGGGCCGCCGGAGGGCTGGGCCGGGAGCAAAGGAGCCAGCGTGAGGGCGACAAAAAACGACAGCGACGCGGCGAGACTGAAAGGGTAGCGCAGTTTCATGGGGTTGAGGTGCGAACCGTTACGCAGGTCGCGTCACAGTGCAACCCGGGCGGCTGCGCTAACACTGGACGACCGGATCAGCCGGCCACGCGGCTGGTCCGGTCGGTGGGTGCGATCAGGGGCCTTTCTGCAGGATCAGACGGGTGCTGCCGGCTTTGAAGGGATGGTGGGATTTTGTACCGTCGGGCCAGCGCACGTCGATGGCGGTGGGCGCGGCGCCCTCGCGATAGGTGAAAAACGCCACGGGCTGCGATTGGCTGAGATAGCCCGAGCCGGCAAACAGCTCGGCGGTCCGGGTGCGACCATCCGCGAAGCGCAACGTGATTTGGGAGCCGATCGCATCGGCGTTGCCGGCCGGCCCGCTCAGGGCGACGGAGAACGACCGGACACCCGGCACGCCGCGGTTGACCAGCACGAGCACGGGTTCGTTGGTACGGGTCATGGCCAGGTCGGGCCAGCCGTCGTTGTTAAGGTCGGCGGTCGTCAGGCCGCGGCCTTCCCCGCTCACCGCAATGCCGCTTTCGGACGGAGCAGCCGGGCGGAAGCCACCCTGGCCGTCGCCGAGCAGCAGGAGGCTGAGGCCGCCGTCGTAGCGCCCGGTCTCGACCTGCGGGCCGTAGAAGTTCTGCGCCGCGACCAGGTCGACGTTGCCGTCTCCGTTGAAGTCCCCGGCGACGAGTCCGAAGATCGGGGCGGTCTGAGCGAGGCGCGGCAGCGCGCGTAACGTGAAGTGCCCCTTGCCGTCATTGAGGAAAACGCCGGAGGCGAGTTCCGTGGCGGTCACCTTTTGGGCGGTCGCCAGTTTTTCCTCCGGGTAGATCTCGGGCAGCAGGGCCGCGCCCCAGTCGTGGAAGGTGGGGAATTTCTTCTTCAGGCTGGGCATTGCGCGCGAGCTGCAGCTGCGGCCGCGCACCGG
>JBDKHE010000238.1:0-8315 GCA_039797805.1 Verrucomicrobiota bacterium | reverse complement strand
CCGGCAGCAGCAGGAGAAGGGAGAGCAGAAAACGGTGGGGGCGCATGGCTTGTCAGGAATCGAAGGGGAAGCCACCTTCCCAGACCACGCGCACGTTCTGCTGCACCAGGCAGCGGACCTTGTGGCCGCGTTTCATTGCCGGACTGAAGATCCAGAGGTTGCGGATATCATGGATGATGATGTCGTCGAAATACTTGTTTCCCGACCCCTGCAGCACGCGCAGGCTCGCCACGGCGCCGCGGGTGTCGATCAGCAGGAGCACGGAGATGCGGAGGCTTTCGGCGGTACCGCGGACCACCGGCGGGATGTAGGGTTTCGGCCGGGACACCACCTGGGGCCGTTGATCCACCTCGTGTTGCTGGAATATCCGCGAGAAATCGCCGCCAATCTCGGTCTTGGGTTTGAACTCCGTGTAGAGTCGCGCCGGTTCGATCTTCGCCGCCGGGGCCGTCGTCGAGATGGGCAGCAGTTGCGAGAGGTCGGTCGGCACCACCGCGATGCGCACCGGGCTGTCGCTGGCGGCGATCTCCAATCCGGCGAAGGGCACGGCCGCCACCGCCACGGGTTCCTTCTCCAACGGACGCGGCGGCGGCGTGTCGAGCGGCATGGCCATGGCGTGCAGCTCGGTGATATCCGGATCGGGTGCGGGCGTCTCGGTGGCCTGGAAAAGCGCCACAGCGAGGAAGAGCACGAGCGTGAACCCCGCGCCCAGAGCCAGGGAAAGCACTTCCGAGACGGCGCTGGTCGTGCGGCTTTCCAAAGGGTTCAGGATGACGGCGGTTGGGCTCATGTTCAGGGATTCCCGGCCCGGGTGGTGGCGAACTGCACCTGTTTGAGTCCGGCCCGCTTGGCCTCCGTGTAGACCTGCGCGAACACCCCGAGGCTCGAGGCCTGGTCACCGCGCACGATCACCGAGGGGGACCGGCCGACGGCCGCCTGTTTCAACACGGCGGCAACCTGGTCGAGACGGATTTCCTGGCCGTCGAACCAGATGCGGTTGTCAGCCGCGATCGCGATCAGCAGGGCGTTCTGCTCGCTGCTCAGCGCACCCACGACATCAGGTTTCTGCACCTCGACCCCCGGGTCGTTCACAAAGGAGCTGCTGATCATCAGAAAAATCACCAGCACCATGATGCAGTCCACCATCGGCACCATGTCGATGTGCGTCGACTCGAAGCGGTGCTGCCCATGCGACCGTCGGATCATGCGGCACCCCCCAGCCGTTCCGGCCGGCGCTGCAAGCGGTTGACCGACTGCGCCTGGCTCTGCACCTCGGGGTGGGCCAGATAGACGAGCACCATGGCCGGGATCGCCACCGTGAGCCCCGACTGCGTGGCGACCAGCACCTCGGAGATGCCGCCGGCGAGGCCCTCCATCGACTTGTCGCCGGCGGAGGCCGAGAGATGGGCGAAGGTCTTTTCCATGCCGCTCACGGTGCCGAGCAGCCCCATCAGCGGGGCCGCCGCGATCATCGGCCCGATGGCCGCCCGCTGACGCCGAAACGACTCGCTCGCCTCCCTTTGCAGGTGCTGGCGTGTCGCGGCGTTGGGCGCCGTGCGCAACCGCCGGCGGATGCGGCCCAGCGAGATCAGCAGCCGGAAACAACGGGCATACAGCAGCACCGAAAGCGTGATGATAAGCGGCATCACCCAGCCGCCCCGTTCAATGAGCTGGGCCATCGCGTTCACCGGGCCTCCTCCGTCAAAGCGACCCCGCTCTGGGCGGCGGTCGCGGCCGTGACAAACTCCAGCGCCTGGCGCTCCAACACGGCAAGGTTCTTGTTGATGCGATGGGCGAGGAAACCGTGCACCACCAGCGCGGGGATCGCGACGGTGAGACCAAGCTCCGTGGCGACGAGCACCTCCGAGATGCCGCTCGAGAGCTTGGCCGCATTGCCTGTGCCGAACACGGTGATGAGCGTGAAGGTCTTGACCATGCCGACGACGGTCCCGAGCAGACCCATGAGCGGTGCCGCTGTGGCGATGACCGCCAGCAACGGCAACCGACGCTCAAAGTGCAGTCGCTGTCCGAGCAGAACCGCCTCAAGCTTCTCCTCCAATATCCCCGTGGGCGCGTCGAGATTTCTGAGTCCCTCGGCAAAGAGCTCCCGCGAAGTTCGATTGATTCCGGCGAGGGCGGCCTGGGCCTTGCCGCGATCCCCGGAGGCCACCGCCTGCAGGAAGGCCGTCGTCCGCGGGGACAGGTCGACGCGCATGGTCGCGACGTCCACAAATTTGTTGAGGATGAGCAGCAGCGCCACCAAGCCGACAGCCAGAATGACCCAGGCAACCTTGCCGCCCTTGCTCACGTGCTCGGTCCAACTGCCCCCGGTTTGCTGCAGGCGCAGTGCTTTGCCGCCGGTGGGATCGGCCGGCATCGTCCCGGCCCGGCCCGCGAAGAAGGCGGCACTCTCGGCGAGAGGCCATTGGGCCTGCGGGTAATAGACGGACTGCTTGGAATCCTCCCTCATCCGCACGATACCGGCCGCACCACCACCGCTGGGCATGAAAAAGACCTCCGGGCCGGCAAAGGCCAGCGTGCCTTCCTGCAGACGGTTGTCCGCGGCATTCAGGGCGCGTCCGGCCGCCAAATGACCACCGAGCACCCGTTCCGTACGGGCCAGCATGAAATCGACGACCTCCAGGGCAACCGGCGTGGCCGTGCCGGTGGCCGCGGCCGTTTCAAGGCGTTCCTGCAAAGTCCGCACCTGTTCACCCACAAGCAGGCTCTCGCCGGGGGCCAGTGCCTCCGGCAGGATTTTCAGGGCATCGCCCACGAGGGTCGTCACGTAGGCGGTGGTCTTGCGCTGTTCCTCGATGTCCCGCAGGAGTCGACGCTTGTTCGCGACGGCATTTTCCTGATCCGTCGTCAGGCGCACCATCTCCCGCTCGTAGCCGATGATACTGTCTTCCGTTGCCCGCATTTCCTTCAGGAGCGGCGCCTTCTCGCGGGCGACCCGCTCCCGCGTGCGGACAAGCTCATCGTTGGCCTGTTGCAGGCGTCCGGCGTAGTCCACCGCGGCGCGCTGGAGCGCGGCGTTGAAATCATCGGCCGCGGCAAGCGGGAGCGCCAGCAGACCAGCCAACAGGAAACTGGACAGGGAAATCTTCATGGCGACCCCGGGGTTGGGTCCAGGCGGGCCGGTACCGTGACCAAATGCGGATCCGCTTCGTCGCGGCTGATGGCAAAAAGTTCTGCCACGGCCGGCGCCGCGCCTTCCAGGGCTTCCCAACGCCAGCCGTCCGGCCCGGGCGTGCCAAGCCAGGCGCGGGCCGCGGCCCGATCGAGGGCATAACCGTGGCTGAGTCCCCAGTAGAGGACCTCCACCGCTTTTGGCGTGGCTTCCCCGGGGAGGGAAACGATATCCTCTCCCCGACTGACGCTCAGGTTGAACTGGGCGCAGCGGTTGAGAACGGTCATGACGAGCTGCATGCGCTCACCGGGGCCGGCTTTCGAGTCGGCCAGGCTACGGTAGGACATTTCCAAAGCTTCGGAGAGGCGCGGCGGCAGTCGTGGACGCAACCGCCGCACGCGTTCCGTCAGCACCTGCAGCCGCTCCTCGGTGAGATGGAGGGCTGCCTTGGCGTCGTTCAGTTTCGCCTCCAGCGAGGCCAGCTCGGCGCGTTCCTCCGCTGTGCTGGCGAGCAGGTGGTCGCGCTTTTCCTGCAAACGCCCGGCCCGCTCCTTCAATCCATCCACCGTGGAACCCAGCAGGACGCGGTCCTGTTCCCAATTCTTTTCCAAGCGGACGGTTTCTGATCGGGTTTTCACCCACTCCGAGGCGGTCTTGCCCACCTCTTGGATAGGATCCCCGGCCCGGGTCGTGACGGCCACGAGCAAACCCAAGAGGATCCACCCACCGAATGGGGCGTGGCGCGGGAGAGAGAGGTACATGGGGGCCTTGACGATTACGTCCACAATTCCAATGCGGGCGTGTCGGGGAGCAACGGGGTGGGGAAAGCGGACCCATAGCACTCGCCGCCACCACGAGTGTCAATTTTGAAGCCTCGTCGGAAACGTCACACGTTAGACCAAACCGGCCGCGAACCGACAATCGGTTTTCCTTTTCCCCCTTTTCGTGCATCGGTGCTGTCATGCAATCCCGCCCCTTCGGCCGACACGGACTCACTTGCTCGGAAATCGGTTTTGGTGCCTGGGCCATCGGCGGCTCCTGGGGTGCGCAAGCCGACAACGATTCCATTGCCGCACTGCATAGCGCGCTGGATCTGGGCTGCACGTTCATCGACACCGCCGCCGGCTACGGCAACGGCCGCAGTGAAAAGATCATCGCCCAGGTGCTGCGTGACCGCGCGCAGGCCGGCAAAAAGGAGTCCGTGTTCGTCGCCACCAAGACGCCACCCTCCGCGGGCATCTGGCCGCCCTCACCCTACTGCGTCGCCGAGGATCGCTATTCGGAGAGCTATCTGCGCGAGAACATCGCCACGCGCCTCGCCCACCTCGGCACCACCAAACTGGATCTGCTCCAGCTGCACACCTGGACCCGCGCCTGGAACCGGAACCCGACCCCCTTCAAGATCCTGAGAAAGCTGCAGTCCGAGGGCCTGATCGGGCTCGTCGGTGTGTCGACCCCGGAGCAGGATCAGAATTCCGTCATCGACCTGATGCGCGGCGGGTGGATCGACTCTGTCCAGGTGATCTACAACCTGTTCGAACAGGAGCCCGCCGCCGAGTTGCTGGACGTGGCCCGCGAGTGCGGGGTGGGCGTGATCGTCCGCGTCGCCTTTGATGAAGGCGCCCTGACGGGAAAATTCACGCCCGAGACGCGCTTTGCCGCCGATGACTTTCGCGCCAAGTACTTCGAGGGCGACCGGCTCGGCCGGGCCATCGCGCACGCGGCGGAAATCCAAAAGGACCTCGCAGGCACGGGCTACACCATGCCGCAAGCGGCCCTCAAGTGGGTGCTGGCCCACCCCGCGGTTTCCGTGGTCATTCCCGGCATCCGCAACGTCGCCCAGGCCGAAGCCAATTGCGGCGTGAGCGATCTTCCGGCCATGCCGGACGCCTTGGTGCAGAGGCTGCGTCGCCACAACTGGCGCCGGGGCGTCTGGTACGGCGGCAAATAACCCCACCCGCGCCGTGAATCCCTTCGCTTTGCTCGCCCCGCTGTTTCTCCTCTTCGAGGTCTGGCAGCTGATCGTCAGCGAGCGTTTCATGGGGGTGAAACAGATCCGGGTGAACGCCGACCCGCGCGAGTTGCCGATGGCCAGCTGGATGGCCGGCCTCTGGGCGGGTGGGTTGCTGGTGTACTTCATGTGGATGTTCGCGCTGCTGCTGCATCCCGTCGGCCGCGCCCAGGGCATCGTGCTCATCGTCATGACCGGCATCGGCTATGCGCTGCGTTCGTCCTGCGGCCTCAAGTGGGTGCTGGTCATCCTGACGTTTGAAGGCGCGATCCGGATCGGCATGCTGGTGTCGCTGTTCGCCACGTCGTGGCGGCGGCTGATGGCCGGCTGAGGCCAAAGCCCGCCTCAAACCCGGGGCGCGGGACCGGACTTGGACTCGGCAAAGAATTCCTGCGCCGCCGTCACCATCTTGGCGTACTTCCCATAGTCCCCGGCCCAGGAGTTGGGCACGCAGATGCGCTTGATGACTCCTTTGCCAATCTGGTCCAACGCCTCAGGGTCCGGCGTCAGCTCCAGCGTGAATTTCGGGTCGTGCGTGTGCACCACGTAATGCCGCTCAAGTCCGCGGCCCTCCCGATCGATCCGCACAAAGTGGGAAAAATTCATCGGCTGTGGAGCCAGCCTGACATTGCCGGCGTCCCGCTCAAGCGCCAAGTGTCCGGTTTTGCTTGAGAAAGCGGCCGGGGCGGACAAAAAACAGCGTGCGCGCGACTCGCCTATGAATCTCGACCCCGCTCCCCGTCAGTCAAAACTGGTCTACTTCGCGATTGATGCCGGCCTGCTGATCACCGCCTTCATCATCGTTTTCTTCGCCAAGAATCCGTACGCCCCCCTGCCCTTCGTCAGCGCCGTGCTTTGCATTGTGCTGGCGGCGATCATCGCCCTGATCCCGCTGCTCATCGATTATGCCGCCGATTCGGCGGAGTACGTGCAGAGCGAGCGTGGTCGCGTGACCGAGCAGGTCCAGCGCCTCCATGCCGCCGGTGAGAGCCTCGCCCGCGCCGCCGCCCAGATCAAGGCGGTCGAGGAAGCCGTCCACAAGACCGCACATACCGCCGAGAATCTGCCGTACCGCATGCAGGAGAAGCTCGCCGAGTTCAACGAGGCGCTGGCCGAGAAGGACACCGAGGAACGCGAGGCGCTTGAACGAGAACTCGATGAATTGCGCGCGGCGAACTCCGCCAACCTCAAGGCCGTGGCCGACAAGATCGCCAAGGCCACCGCGGAGTGGTCGACCTTGGAGACCTCCTCGCGCCTGCAACTCGCCGCCGCCCAGGACGCCGGCGCCAAACTGCAGGGCAAGCTGCAGGCGACCCTCGCCGAGTTCGACTCCCGCATCAGCCGCATCACCCACCTCCTCGCTGCCTCGGCCAATTCCACGCCACCGATGCCGCCGGCCGCCCCCGTGGTCGCCCCGACCACCGCGCCGGTGGCCCCGGTCGCGAAAAGCAGCCCGCCCGCCCAGGAATTCCCGCTGCCCGCCAGCGAGCCGGCCGCCCCGGCCGATTCTCCCGTCAGCGAAGAATCCAAACCCAGGAAGCCGCGGGCCCCGCGCAAGGCCAAACCGGAGGACATCCTCGCCGTCATGTCGGACGACTCCGGCTCGGCGGAAGGCGAGGCCGCTTCTCCTTCCAACCATTCCCCGGCCGTCGCGGATGACGAATCCGCCGCGCCCGCCGAGACGACCGGCAGCAAGCCCGAGTCGTCGACTTCTTCCGACGGCGCCACGCGGCTCCTCGTGACCGCCTACATCGGCATCGGCAACAAGTTGTTCATCCGGGGCGATGGTCCGGGTCTGAGCTGGGACAAGGGTGTGCCCATGCAGTTCGTTTCCATCGGCAAGTGGGGCTGGGCCTCGCACGACGCGACGGCGCCGATGAGGTGCAAGCTTTACAAGAACGACGAGAGCGCCGCCCTGTCGGGCGAAGTCTCTCTGGAGCCCGGCAAGCACGTCGAGGTCACGGCTTTGTTCTGACCCTGCCCGCGCCGCCCGTCAGTAATGCGGCGGCCGTTCGTCGGGCGGGGCGGTGTTTTCCGACTCACCCGGGCTCCGGACGCGTAGCTTGACCAGTTCCTTGCGGAGGGCCTCCACCTCCTTGCCCAGTTCCAGGATAACCTTGTCCTGCTCGACCTGATGACGCTGCAGGTGCGCATAGCGTTCCTCAAGGTGGGTCAGGCGGGCCGGTTCGTTCATGGGCCGAAGAATGCGGATTGCCCGCCATCACACAAACCCTAGTTTACCGCGGTGTCCCGTCGCTTGCTTGCCAGCCTGCTTCTGACCATCTGCCTCGTGCTGGCTGCCTGCACGACGCCGACGGCCCGCGCACCCGTCGGCCCATTGATCCTTATTTCGTTGGATGGGTTTCGGTGGGACTATCTCGACAAATACGATGCCCCGACCCTGCGGGCGCTCGCCACGAGTGGAGTCCACGCCCGGCGCTTCGTGCCGTCCTTCCCTTCCAAGACCTTTCCCAACCATTACACCCTGGTGACCGGCCTGCGCCCGGAGCACCACGGCATCGTTTCCAACTATTTCTACGATCCCGTCCTGCAGGCCTCCTTCAGCAAGAACCTGCCCGGAGACAACGCCGATGCTCGCTGGTGGCAACAGGCGGAGCCGGTCTGGATCACGGCGGAAAAGCAGGGCGTGCGCACCGGCACTTACTTCTGGCCCGGCAGCGATGCAGAGAACCACGGTCTGCGCTCGAGCCTGCATCAGGGCTGGGACCCGCGGATCGGCACCAACCGGAGGGTTGACGGCGTCCTCGGCTGGCTCGCACTCCCGCCCGCCTCCCGTCCTCGCTTCTGTGCCCTTTACCTCAACGTCGTCGATGTGGTCGGGCACAAGAACGGCCCCGATTCCCCGGAAATGGCCGCGGCCGTCAAGGAGGCTGACCAGGCCGTCGCCCGGCTGCTCGCCGGCCTGGAACAACTGGGCATCCGGGAGCAGACCAACCTGATCATTGTATCCGACCATGGCATGTCTGAACAAAGTCTGGACCGGATCGCCTATCTCGACGATTTCGTGGATCTCTCGCTCGTGCGCGTCGAATCGACCGGCCCGAACGGCGGCGTGAGCCCGCTGCCCGGCGCCCCGACGGCAGCCGAACTGGTGCGGCAGATGCGCGCCAAGGCCCCGCCCCAGGTGCACCTCTATCTGCGAGACGAGGT
>JBDKHE010000237.1:0-6129 GCA_039797805.1 Verrucomicrobiota bacterium | reverse complement strand
TGATCGTCCGGCCGGTCGAGGTGCGCGAGTGGCCGATGACGTAGTCTTCAAAAAATTGGGATTTCATGATGGGAAGGTGGCGACGACCTTGGGCACCGAACCGCCGGAGGGCAATCCCGCGAGGTGATTATGTCTGTCCCCGACGTCCCGCTTCCGCAGACGCCCCGGCCGATCATCAGCATCGGCACCGGCGGCATTGTGCACGATGCGCACCTGCCGGCCTACCGTCTGGCCGGTTTTCCGGTGGCGGGGCTGTACGATCGCGATCAGGCCAAGGCTCAAAAACTCGCCGCCGAGTTCGGCGTCCCCAAGGTATTTGCCACTCTGGCCGAGGCCGTGCAGAGCGCCCCACCCAACGCCGTCTTCGACGTCGCGGTGCCCGCCAACACCCTGCCGGAAGTCCTGCCCTCCGTCCCGGATGGCGCTGCCGTCCTGATCCAAAAGCCCTTTGGCGAGAATCTCACCGCGGCCCGCAGCCTGCTGGCTCTCTGCGAGCAAAAGCGATTGCAGGCGGCGGTGAACTTTCAACTGCGCACCGCCCCGGCCATGGCCGCCGCCCGGCGGTTGATCGCCGCCGGGGCGATCGGCGAACTGCACGATGTCGAGATCCGCGTCACCGTGTTCATGCCCTGGCAGCTCTGGACTTTTCTCGAAGGCATCCCGCGGGTCGAGATTCTCTACCACAGCATCCACTACGTGGACCTGATCCGCAGCTTCCTCGGCGAACCCACGGGCATCTACGCCAAGACGGTCCGGCATCCGCTCGCCCCCAAGCTCGCCGGCACGCGCACCACGATGGCGCTCGACTACGGCGACGCCATTCGCGCCACCATCACCACCAACCACGGTCACGTTTTCGGACGCGAGAATCAGGAAAGCTACGTCAAGTGGGAAGGCACCCGCGGCGCGTTGAAAGCCCGACTCGGTCTCCTGCTCGACTACCCCCACGGCGAGCCGGACACCCTCGATCTTTGCCAGCTCGACGCCCAGGGACGCCCCGGTTCCTGGCAATCGGTTGCGCTCAACGGCAGCTGGTACCCGCACGCCTTCATCGGCCCGATGGCCGCCCTCATGCGCTTCGCCAACGGCGAAAGCCCCGACCTCCCGACCCGCGTGGCGGACGCCTGCCGGACGATGGCCGTGGTCGAGGCCGCCTACGAATCCAGCGCCCGGGGCGCGACCCCGATTCCCCAGCCATGAGCGCCCACCCGATCACCTTGCGCGGCATGACCTGGAACCACACCCGTGGTTACCTGCCGATGGTCGCCACCGCCCAGCGCTTCATGGAGCTCAATCCCGGCATCGAGATCACCTGGGAGCGCCGTTCGCTGAAAGCCTTTGAGGAATTCCCGGTCGAGCAGCTTGCTGCCGAATACGATCTCATCGTCCTCGATCATCCCTTCGTCGGCTATGCCGCGGCGCATGGCCCGTTGCTGCCGCTCGACGCGCATCTGCCCGCCGCATTTCTCGCCGACCAGTCCGCGAATAGCGTCGGCGCCTCGCATGCGAGCTACACCTTCGGCGGCCACCACTGGGCCCTGGCCATCGATGCGGCCACCCCGGTTGCTTTCTGGCGGGAGGATCTGCTCGCCCGGCACGGCCTCACGGTACCCCAAACCTGGCATGACCTGCTGACCCTCGCCCGGGCCGGGCATGTGGAGATTCCGGCCGCACCCATCAACTGCCTGATGAATTTCTATTCATTTTGCATCGCGGCTGGGGAGACGCCTTTCCTGAGTCCTGACCGGGTCGCGTCACCCGACACCGGTCGCGCCGCCCTGGCCGACCTGCGCGCCCTGCTCTCGCTCTGCGACCCGCACTGCTGGTCCCGCAACCCCATCGCCTCCCACGATCTCGTGGCCTCGGCCGGCAACGCCCAACTCGCCTACTGCCCGCTGGCCTACGGTTACTCGAACTATGCCCGCGACGGCTACGCCGCCCACCGGCTCACTTTTGGCGAACCGCCGCTTCATCGCGGCGCTCCTCTCCGCACCACGCTCGGCGGCACCGGTCTCGCACTCTCCGCCCTGCGTCCCGACCGAGAGACCGCCCTGGCCTATGCCCGCTTCGCCGCTTCCGCAGAAATCCAGCGCACCCTCTACACCGCCGCCGGCGGCCAGCCCGGCCACCGCTCCGCCTGGACCGATGCGGCCAACAACGCGATGAGCGGAGACTATTTTGCGCGTACCCTGCCGGTGCTCGACCGCGCCTTTCTCCGTCCCCGCCACCTCGGCTACATGGAGTTCCAGTCTGCCGCCGGTCCGGTGGTGCACGCGGCCCTGCGCGGCACTCTCCCCGACGCCGAGGCCCTCGTACAGTTGGATGCGCTGTACCGCCAGTCGCTCTCGCACAGCCAGAACCCAATCGTGAAATCGGATCATCGGGCACCTGTAATCTGAAATTTTCCAACCGACGATTTACCCGCCACCTCATTCTTCAAGCTACCCGATTCCCGATGCCCGCTTTCAAGATTCCCTCTTTCGCATGAAGCCACTCGAAGGTCTCCTCGTGCTCGATTTCGCCCAGTTCCTCGCCGGACCCTGGGCCGCCACGCGTCTGGCCGATCTCGGTGCGCGCGTGATCAAGATCGAGCGCCCCGGCTCCGGGGACATCTGCCGGCAACTCTACATCTCCAATCTCTCGCTCGACGGCGACAGCACGCTCTTCCACTCCATCAACCGGAACAAGCAAAGCTACGCCGCCGATCTGAAAAATCCGGCCGACCTCGCCCGGGTGAAGCAGCTCATTGCCCGCGCCGACGTGCTGATTCAAAACTTTCGTCCCGGGGTGATGGAGCGCATCGGCCTGGGTCCCGCGCACTGTGCGGCCCTCAATCCCCGCCTCGTGTACGGCATCGTCACCGGCTATGGTGACAAGGGTCCCTGGGTTGAGAAGCCGGGCCAGGATCTGCTCGCGCAATCCCTGTCCGGACTCGTCCACCTCAACGGCAACGCGGGCGATCCGCCGCAGCCGTTCGGCCTGGCCGTGGCCGATCTCACGGCGAGCGCCCACCTCGTGCAAGGCGTGCTGGCCGCTCTCGTCCGCCGGGGCGTCACCGGCCGGGGCGGTCTCGTCGAGGTCAGCCTGCTCGAGTCCGTCCTCGACCTGCAGTTCGAGGTCACCACCACCTTCCTCAACGACGGCGGCCGCGAGCCCCGGCGCAGCGCCGTCAACAACGGCCACGCCTACCTGGGCGCTCCCTACGGCATCTACGCCACAGCCGACGGTTTTCTCGCCCTCGCGATGGGCTCCATCCTCAAGCTCGGCGAACTGCTCGCCCTGCCCGCACTCGCCGCGTTCAGCGACCCGCAGACGTGGTTCACGCAACGCGACGAGATCAAACGCCTGCTCGCCGATCATCTGCAGACCCAAACCACCCGCCACTGGCTCGACCGGCTGGAACCGGCCGACTACTGGTGCGCCGAGGTGCTCTCCTGGCCGAAGCTCTGGCAAACCGACGCCTTCAAAGCCCTCGACTTTGAACAAGCAGTCACCCGCGACGGCGGTCCGACCCTGCGCACCACCCGTTGCCCGATCACGATCGACGGCGAACATTTCAAATCCCCCCGCGGCGCCCCGCGCGTCGGCCAGCACACGGCCGCCATCCAGACCGAATTCTCTCTCTGAGCCTACTTTCCTAAATCGTGAAAACTGAAAATCGGACATCTGTAATCTAAAATCCCAAAGCACGCTCTTCGATTTAAGATTACCGATTTCAAGATTCCCAATTTCAAGATCTCTCCCTTCCCCCACAAATGCTTCCCGACCCCAATCCACTCCTCGGCACCGCCTTCCATTCCGTCGGCGCCGGCAGCGCGGCGCTCTGTTACGCCCCGCAGCGGTACCTGCACAAGTGGAGCTGGCAGACCTATTGGCTGGTGCAGGCCTCGGCGTGCTGGCTCGTGCTGCCGTGGATCTTCGCCTGGTTCACGATTCCCCAGCTCGCCACGGTGCTGCACGAGGCGCCAGGCGCCGCCATGCTCAAATCCTATCTGCTCGGCGCGCTCTACGGGGTCGGCGGCATCGCCTTCGGGGTGGCCATCCGCTACATCGGCTACTCGCTCACCTACGCGCTCGCCATCAGTATCTCCTGCGTGCTGGGCACGCTCCTGCCGCCGTTTCTCGCCGGCACTTTGGGCACAACGCTTTCCTCCTCGGCCGGTCTGCTCGTCATCGGCGGCGTTCTGCTCGGCGGCGCGGCCATGATCGTCACCGGCTACGCTGGCTTCCGTCGGGAGGTCGAGTCCGTCGGTGACGCGAACCGCTCTCCCTTCAACGCCCGCCTCGGTCTGCCCATCGTCGTTCTGGCCGGGGTGCTGTCCGCGGTGTTCAGCTTTTCCCTCGCCGCCGGACAACCCGTCGCCGACGTCGCGGCGAAATACGGCGCCGGCCACTTCCAGGGCAACGTCATTTACCTCTTCTCCAACACCGGTGCTTTCACGACTACGTTGATCTACGCGGGCTTCCTCGCGACGCGCGCCGGTACCTGGGGTGAGTTTTTCCGCACGCCCGACGGCACCGGCCTCGGCCGAAACTACCTGCTCTCCGGTCTCACGGGGTTGCTTTGGTACCTGCAGTTTTTCTTCTACGGACTCGGCCACGTGCGCATGGGCCGCTTCGAATTCTCCAGCTGGGCGATCCACATGATCATCCTCATCCTCCTCAGCTGCGGTTTCGGCATCGCCATCGGCGAGTGGAAGTCCGCCCGCCGGATCACCCGCACCCTCGTCTACGCGTCGATCACGCTCCTCCTCGGGGCCGTCGGCCTGATCAGCTACGGCAACACCCTCGCGACCGCCGTCACCGCCTCTCACTGATCCCCTCCATACTTCTCCTTCTCCTAATCTTTCTCGTTCTCCCTCTCTCTCCCAACCCACCTCGAAGCCAAGAAAACGAAATAGATTAAACGAAAGCGAAAAACCAGCCATGCCCCTCGTCGACACTCACCAACACCTTTGGGACCTCCAGCAGTTCCCGTACTCGTGGTGTGCCGGCATTCCTGCGTTGAACCGCAGTTTCCTGCCCGATGACTACCGGGCCGCCGCCGCCGGGACCGGTATCACGAAGGCCGTGTTCGTGGAATGCGATGTCGACGAGCCACACCTGCTCGCCGAGGCACGCCACGTCCAGCAACTGGCCGAGACGTGGCCGCTCATCGCCGGCATCGTGGCTGGCGTTCGCCCTGGCCAAGATGGTTTCGTCGGGCACCTGCAGCAACTCGCCCTCCTGCCCAAGGTGCGGGGTGTCCGCCGCGTGCTGCACACCCAGCCGGACGAACTCTCCCAATCTTCCCGGTTCATCGACGATATCCGGCGATTGCCCGACTTCGGGTTCAGCTTCGATCTCTGTGTGCTGGCCCGCCAATTGCCCGTGGCGGTCTCCCTCGTGCAGGCCTGCCCGCAGGTGACTTTCATCCTCGATCACTGCGGCGTGCCCAACGTGAAGAGCGGAAATCTCGACCCCTGGCGCTCGCACATCCGCGCCCTCGCCGACCTGCCCAATGTGTCGTGCAAACTCAGCGGCTTGGTCGCCTATGCCGATGCCAGCTGGACGATGGTGGACCTCCAGCCCTGGGTCGCTCACGTCCTCGCCAGTTTCGGTCCGGATCGCATGGTCTGGGGCGGCGACTGGCCTGTCTGCACGCTCGGCGCCCCTCTGTCCCGTTGGGTCGAGGCCACGCGCCAGCTGACCGCCGGCCTCTCGCCCGACGAGCAGGCCAGACTTTTCCACCGCAACGCCGAACGTCTCTACCGCCTCTGATGAATCGCGTCACCGCCACCTACCTGATCGAGACCGCCCTGCCGATCCCCCAAGCCGCCGCCACGCTCGCGGGCGAGCAATCCTCCGGCACCTTCGTCGCCGTGCCCGGCGAGACCGCCGAGTTGAAGGAACGCTTCGCCGCCCGCGTGGAAAAGATCACCGAGCTTGGAGCCGTCAGCACGCCCACGCTGCCCACGGGCCGACCACCGGCCGCCAGCTACCGTCGGGCCGAGATCGTCGTGTCCTGGTCGGTCGAGAACTTCGGCACGAATCTCCCGACGCTGGTTTCCACCCTGCAGGGCAACCTGTACGAGCTCGCCCAGTTTTCCGGACTCAAGCTCCTGGACTTCGCCGTACCCGACGATTTCG
>JBDKHE010000236.1:0-3885 GCA_039797805.1 Verrucomicrobiota bacterium | reverse complement strand
TGAACAGTTCCGTGGTGCGCACGTAGTTGTCGCCGCCCATGCGGCCGATCGTGTCGAGCTTGCGCGGGTCAATCTGGCCGTCATCGCCGAGCACCTTTTCGTTCACATGGGCGCAGAGGATTCGTCCGAACACGACATTCGAACCGGAAGGCCCGTCGCCAAAATCCACGATGCGATCCAGCGTGCACTCAAAGGCCACCGGGGCGTCGGTCACCCGGGGCGGGCGGACGTGCTGGGAGGGTGTGGTGGCGATGTTGAACTTTTCAAATTCGCTCTCCCCCCGCGGCAACGGCGTGGCCGTGAGGTTCATGGCCTCCGCGAGGGCGAAGGGCACGATGTTCACCACGAATTCCGGCACCTCGCCGATGTTGATGACCGTGTCCTTCTTGACCCCATGCCGGTTGACGGCCCCGCTGAACATGAGGGTCGGTGGTTTTGAGCACACGCCCTGAAAAAAGGAAAACGGCGCAAGATTGGTGTGTCCCGCAGCGGAAATGGTCGAGACCCAGGCGATGGGTCGCGGGGTGATCGCATTGATCATCCAGTTGTAGGCCTCGCGTTGGGTGAGAGTCGTGAAGTCGAGCGTCATGCCGACCATGATGGATGGATTGCCTCCAAAAGGCAAAGGCCCGCGTGGAAATGAGAAAAAGAAGGCAATCCACGCGGACCCCGGGTCCGTTGCGCGAGTGCCTAAAACAGACGCCGGCCTCTGGCCTCCGGCGGCAGTTCCACCCCGAGCAAGGCCGCCAGCGTGGGGGCGATATCCTCGACGGCCACGGGTTCGGGATGCACGCCCGGCTTCACCCCGGCGCCAAACCACACTTGCGGCACATGGGTGTCGTAGTCGTGAGGAGTGCCATGGGTGGTTCCCGCCGCGCGCATCTGGAAATTGTATTTCTCAACAAACAGCACATCGGCGCTGCGGGCCGGATTGAAACTCCGCCGCACCATTTCGCCCATCGCGTCCAGAGGCCCGTTCATCGTCAGCTGGGACCGCGTGTAGGCAGCGCCCACCATGGGGTGACGGACCAGGGCCGCACTCAATTCGGCGGCCACGCGGTCAGGGGAGAGTTCCTTGGCGGCCAGCGCCCGAGGGTTCAGGTGGTAGCTGCTGTTGTCACGATAGGTCCAGAAAAGCGCCTCAGGCAGCGGACCAAAGGCTTGGTCGAGCGCTTGGTTCACCCAGATGTCCAAATCTCGAGCTGCGATGCGGCCGGCGGCGTTCGCACTGCCGGTTTCGGCCTGGACGCGCTCAGGCAGCCGGGCCACGCCATGGTCCGCGGTCAGCACAACCACCCAGCGTCCCGGACCAATCTGCGCGTCCAGGAAACTAAAAAAAGCCGCGAGCGTGCGGTCCAGGCGCAGGTAGGAATCGAAGGTCTCATGGCTGTCGGGACCGTAGGCGTGTCCCATCGAATCAGGTTGGGAAAAACCGACCGCCAGCAGATCGGGAATGTCATCCTGCCCCAGGCGTTCGGCGCCGATCAACTGTTGCGCCATGGCGGCCACCATCTCGTTGTTCCACGGCGTGCGATCAAAGGCGCCATAGAATTCACCGTCCGGCCGGCCGCTCTTGCTGGCCACGCGTTTGGGAAACGTGGCGCTGAGGCCAGACGAAACTTCCTCGCCCGGGGCATCATCCGGACCCTGCACAGCCTCATAGACAGAAGCCGGCAAAAGCCGGTCCCAGATATCGCCGTAGTGGCGGGCGGCATTGTGGTGGCCATTGAAGTCCTTCACCCAGTCAGGCAACTCAGGCCGGTAGAACGTCGAGGTCACGAAAAGCCCTTCTTCCGTCCAGTAAGCACCATCCGCCTTCCTTCCCACCGGCAGGATGGCAGAGCGGTCCTTGTCGGCCACGCCGAACACCTTGGCGTCGGCGCCGTAGCGCGCCTTGAGCTGGTCTCCGACCGTTACTCCCAGAAAGTTTCGCGGGGACCGACCGGCCTTGGCGGCCATCGTGGCGTTCGGATAACGGGTCAAGCTCCGGACCAGGCCAACCAGGGGTGAAGCCGCATCTTCCACCGCATTCCCCTGCAGGAAACTCGTCCGATCCAGCCATTCGTTGCCGATGATACCGTGCACATCAGCATGCACCCCGCTGCCGATCGTGGCGTGACCGGGCGCGGTTTTGGTGACCGCATGCCGATAGTGGCAATTCTGAAAATCAGCCCCCGTCGTCAACAGTCGCTTGAAGCCGCCGTCGCCGAAATAGGGCGCGAAGCGCTCGAGATAGTCCGCCCGCATCTGGTCGACCGTGACGATGACCGCCAATCGCGGCACCGGTCGCTCCTGCGCCCCGAGCTCGATGACAGCAAGGCTCAGCAGAAAAAGTCGGAAAGGGAGGCGCATAACGACTCAGATGATGCCCGAAACCATCAACCGCAAGCGGTTTGGCCGAGCGTCCTGAGATATTAACCCAGCCCTCGAGACCGATCACTCCGCCTTGAAATCTCGGCCTGTAGCCGCCCAATAGATTCCACCGTAGACGTGATGCAGGAAGTTGGTGTCGCTGTAGGTTCCCGGGAGATGACCCAGCGCGGTGTAGAAGGCCCTGCCGCCGTCGTAGTGGTGATACCAGCTGATGGGATGAAACTTGCCCATACCCTTGCCCGATTTCGTTCCCCAGTTGGCTTCGGGATTGTAGGTCGATTCATCCACGGAGAGGAGATAGTGGAGACCGTCTGTATCGGCCTTGCCAAATTCGTACCACTCTTCCGTCGCGAGAAAACGCTTGGGAAAACGATCCATGCCGGGAAAGTTGTAATCCTCCACTTTCATCGTGGCCGTTTGCACCGCCGGATGAATGTGGAACGGATAGCCCGCCAGCTTGCGGAACCAGGGCCACTCGTACTCGGTATCAGCACCGCCACTGTGGATGCCGACGAATCCGCCGCCGGCCTTGATGAACCGCTCGAAGGCGGCCTGCTGCTCATCATTGAGAATGTCGCCGGTCGTGCACAGGAAGATCACGACCTTGTATTTCGCGAGCTCCTTGTCGTTCATCACCCGGCCGGCGTCCTCGGTCCAGAAGACCTCGAAGTCGTGCAACTGGCCCAGCTGGCGGATGGCGGTGACGCCGGCGTTGATGGATTCGTGGTGCCAGCCGTTGGTCTTGGAGAACAGCAGGGCCTTGAATTGTTCGGCGTGAGCCGGGAGACCGGCGACGAGAGCACCAGTTACGAGGGAGAGGATTCGGAGCAATTTCATACGAGGGGCGGGGTTGAGAGAAGCAAACTTGCGCAGGATGTCTTGAAATGCAACGCCGCCGCTTGGTCTAACAAGGGAACATCGACGCTCGCCGACGAATCGAAGCTCCCGGTTCAGCTTCGCCAAGAGATCGCCCTCGCAACACCCGGACGAGAAGCCGCGAGAGAGCCAGGCTCAAGGGTTGGCGGATAGAAAAAGGGTCAGCTGATCCAGCGTGCCGGTCCAACCCATCGCCATGCTGCCGCGACCGGCCTCGAAGGTGGCACGCTCGACGGCGTTCGAATCGAACGGCACCCACGTGATGGTAACCCGCGTCTTCGCGCCCTGCGCGGCGAAGCTCACGGTCGTGAGCAATTGCAACGGCCAGGGGTCCTTGCTCATCGGGTGGGGCCTGATGCCGCCTTCCTTGTCCGAGAAGGAATTGATCCACACCAGCTTCGTCTGCGGCAGAATCTCGCGGTAGATGGCCCGGCCCCACATGGCGTTCCCATCGGGGGCATGGATGCTGTAGTGCAACATGCCACCGGGCTGCAGCTCAAACTTCCCTACGTTCACTTTGAAACCCTTCGGGCCGAACCACTGGCTGAAAAGATCCCGTTCAGTCCACACGCGCCAGACCAGATCGAGCGGCGCGGCGAACTCGCGGGAGATCACAAAGAGCTCGGTCACCATGCC
>JBDKHE010000235.1:0-7341 GCA_039797805.1 Verrucomicrobiota bacterium | reverse complement strand
CGACGGCGCCTACCAGCTCTGGCAGGCGATCCTCGCCTTCGCCGCCGGTGGCGTGGACGGAGTCGGCCTCGGTCAGGGCCGGCAACAGAACTCCTTCCTGCCGGAGGCGCACACGGATTTCATCTTTGCCATCATGGGGGAGGAAATGGGCTTGATCTTCACGCTGCTCGTGGTCGCGCTGTTCGTGACGATCTTTGTCGCGGGCCTCATGCATGTGCGCCGCGCGCCCAATCTTTTCCAGTTCCTGCTGGTGACCGGCTGCGTGCTGCTCATCTGCCTCCAGGCGATCATCAATCTCGGGGTGGTCACGGGCATGCTGCCGACCAAGGGCATGTCCCTGCCGTTCATCAGCGCCGGCGGCTCCAACCTCCTGCTCATGGGCCTGCTCGTGGGCATCATCATCAACAGCCAGCGGACCTGGGAACGCCCCAAGCCCCTCGTGCGCAAACGCTCGCTGACGGAGGTCATTGGGTAGTGAAATCCCAAACTCCAAATATCAAATTACAAACAGCCCCGAACTGCCCGCGTTCGGCGGCTTCCGGTTTGGGTGCGGCTTTGGCGTTTGGCGTCTGGCCTTTGAGATTTCTCCGGGAGGTCGCTGCATGAGCACTTTCCTCATCGCCTGTGGTGGCACGGGCGGACATCTCTCGCCGGGGATCGCGCTGGCCGAGGCCTTGGTGGCGCGGGGCCACCAGACGACGCTGCTGATCAGCCACAAGAAGGTGGATGCGCGGCTGAGTGCGAAATACCCGAAGCTGGTCTTTGAGCGCGTGCCGAGCGCCCCGTTCCGCTGGCGGCCCGACGGGTTGCTGCGGTTCCTCTGGCAGCAGGGCCGGGGCGTGTGGTTCTGCCTCAAGCTCGTCCGCCGGCTGAAGCCGGATGTGATCATCGGCTTCGGTGGCTTCACCAACGCGGGCGTCGTGCTGGCCGGACGTTTTTGCCATGTGCCCGTGGCCTTGCATGAGGCGAATCGCATTCCCGGACGCGCGATCCGGATGCTTTCCCGGTTTGCGCGCCGACTCTACCTGCCACCGGGTGTGCGCCTGCCGGGTCGTCTGGGGCTCATGGTCCGTCACACGGGCCTACCGGTGCGCAGCGAGATCGCCCGCATCGGCCGCACGGAGGCCCGCGCGCAGCTCGGGGTTGATCCCGCGCAGAAACTTCTCGTGGTGCTGGGTGGCAGCCAGGGTTCAACCTCCCTCAACAAATGGGTGGACGACAATCTCTCTGCGCTGGCGCAACAAGGGTTGCAGGTCTGGTGCGTCACGGGAATGGGCAAGGGCGACGTCGGGGTGAAGGAACTGCCGGGTCGCAACGGGCAGACCGTGCGTGCGTGGTCGGAGCCCTTTTCCGACCGCATGGGTTTGTTGATGTCCGCAGCAGATCTCGCGGTGAGCCGGGCCGGAGCCGGCACGCTGGCGGAACTCGTGCACTGCGAGACGCCGGCCATCTTGATCCCGTATCCGTTCGCGGCCGACAATCACCAGCAGGCCAATGCGGTTTACTTCGAGCAGCAGGGTGGCGGGCTGGTGGTCGGGGAGAAGTCGCTGGGCTCGCTGCGCGAGGAAGTGCAGGACGTCGTGTTCAACGACTGGTTGCTCAACAAATTTCGCGCGAATCTCCGGCGCATGGCCGATGAGAATTCCATCGAGGTCATCATCACCGATCTCGAGGCGCTGGCGTCCGGCACCCCGCCGACGCGTCACCTGCGCCACACGCCCCAGCCGGTATGAAGCCGTCCGCACCAGTCTTCGGTTTGGCCAGCGGGCGCATCCACCTGATCGGGGCCGGCGGCATGGGCATGGCGCCGCTCGGTCTGTGTCTTGCGCAGGCGGGACATGTGGTCACCGGCGAGGACGACGGCTGGAATCCGGTGGTCCGGACGCATCTTGAGCATGCCGGTGTGAGAATCGTCCCTTCCGGGACCTTGCCGGACGACGCGCAGATGGTGGTCTATTCTTCGGCCATCGCACCCGCCCACGCTTCACGGCAGCAGGCCTCGGCCCGCGGGGTGAAGCAGGTGCGACGGGGCGGGATGCTCGCCGAGGTGGTCAAAGGCAAGAAGCTCGTCGCGATTGTCGGTTCGCATGGCAAGACCACCACCACCGCGATGCTCATCACGGCGTTGCACCAGGCCGGCTTTCCGTGCTCCTGGGTGCTCGGCGGCCTCTTCCATGACGATGCCCTCCCGCCCGCCCGCTGGCAGAAGGGCGATTGGATCGTGGCCGAGATCGACGAAAGCGACGGCACCATCGGAGGCTTCAGTCCCGAGGTCACCGTCGTGGTGAATCTCGATTGGGATCACGCGGACCATTACCCAACGCTCGCCGATCTCGAGGCCGCCTTTGCGGCGCTGCTGGCCCGGACGCAGGGCGCGATTTTTCTGAGTGATGTCTGCGGCCTTTCCGCGCGCCTCGCCGCCCAGGGTGGCTACCGCGCGAAAGTCCACACCTTCGGCCGCATGGGGGATTACCTTTGTCACACGATCTATGACAAGCCCTCCGGGCAGACGCTGGCGCTGGGGGGCAGGTTCACCCTGAGAGAGGCTGAGGTGCGCACGCATGGTGAGTTCAACGCCGTCAACGCGACCGCGGCGCTGGCGGTCGCCGAGTATCTGGGCGCGAAGCCGGCTCCGACCGCGCTTGCCGGGTTTGCAGGAGTCCGGCGCCGGCAGACCCTGCTGCATGCGGCCGCCTGCCAAGTGTATGAGGACTATGCGCACCACCCGACGGAAATCCGGGCCCTGCTAAAAAGCCTGCGCAAGGCCACCACGGGGCGCCTGATCGTGGTATTCCAGCCGCATCGATTCACCCGCACGGCCCGGTTCAAGGCGGAGTTTGCCGAGGCGCTCCGCGGGGTGGACAAACTCTTTCTGATGGATGTCTATGCCGCCAGCGAGTCGCCGGTCCCGGGCGGCACGACGGAGGACCTTTTCGAGGAAATGAAACAGGGCGGCGAGCGCGGACACATTCGCCACTTTCCGGGAGCGGACACCGCATTGCTTCGGGCGCTCCGCCAAGAGATTCGGTCCGGCGACACCCTGGCCTTCGTGGGGGCCGGCGACATCGACCAGACCGCCCGGGCGTTCGTGGCCGGTTTGCAGTCTGCGGAGGCGAGGGAGAGCGCTTGGCAGAAATTCATCATGACCGCCCGGGTGAAGCTCGGCCGAGAGACGAAACTGCTCGAACGGGAATTGCTGGCGACGAAGACCACGATGCGGGTCGGCGGGCCGGCCCGCGTCTACGCCGAGCCGGCCAGCACCGAGGAATTGCAGCACCTGCTGCGCGAGGCAAAAAAGGCGGGGTTGCCGGTGTTGCTGCTGGGCCGCGGTTCCAACCTGATCATACCCGACGAGGGGGTGGATGCCCTGGTGATCGGCCTGGGCCAGGCCAACTGGCAGCAGTTCATGCCGCATCCTGATGGCCGCATCTGGGTGGGCGCCGGTCTGCGCCTGAAGAACCTGTGCGGTCTCGCGACCAAGGCAGGGTTTCAGGGATTTGAGTTTCTTGAAGGTATTCCGGGCTCGCTCGGTGGTGCCCTGCGCATGAATGCCGGCGCCATGGGGGGATGGATGTTTGACGTCGTGGATGCGGTCCAACTCATGACGTTGGACGGGGAGATCCGCCTGATGAAGAAAGCCGAGATGCACGTGGACTACCGGCACTGCGCCGAGTTGGTGGGCAACATCGCTCTCGGCGCCTGGCTGCGACCTGCCGCCCAGACCGACGCGGAAGCCATCCGCCGCCAGATCGACGCTTACCAGAAGAAACGCGTCGAGTCCCAGCCACGCGAGCCGAGTGCGGGTTGCATCTTCAAAAATCCGCCGGGCGGATCGGCCGGCCGCCTGATCGATGAAGCCGGACTCAAGGGCACGCGGGTGGGGGATGCCGAGATCTCGGCCGTGCATGCCAATTTCATCGTCAACCGCGGGCGTGCGACAAGCGCCGACATCATCGGACTGATCCGCGAGGTGCGCGCCCGGGTGAAACAGGCGCGGGGCGTGGATCTCGAGCCTGAAGTCATGCTTTACGGAAAGGAATGGAGCGACGTCTTATGAGACCTAGTTTTTTCATCCGCGGGTGGCCGCACCGCCGCCAGCCCCGCACCGGGAGTCAATTCACATGAAATCACCGATCATCGCCGTCCTTGCCGGTGGCACCTCACCCGAGCGGGAAGTATCCCTGGGGTCCGCGCGCGCCGTGGCCCAGGCCATGGCGTACTCGTTTCCCACCCGGCTGTTCATGGTGGACCAGGATGCCCTGCCCGCGGGGCTCGACCCGGCGAAGCATGTCGTGTTTTCCGCATTGCACGGCGTCTTCGGCGAAGACGGCGGCATGCAACAGCTGCTCGATGCGGCGGGATTCAGCTACACCGGCTGTGATGCCAAGGGCAGCAATCTCTGTTTCGACAAATGGCGCACGCGGCAGAGTGTCTCGGCCATGGGGGTGCCGGTGGCTCCCGGCCGGCATTTTCTGGCCACGCAAAAACCCACGGCGATGGCGCTGTCGGCCGAGCTGGGCGATCAGGTCGTGCTCAAACCCAACCGGCAGGGCAGCAGCGTCGGCCTGCAGATTGTGTCCTCGCGCGTCGGGCTGGAAATCGCGCTCGGAGGCATCCGGCAGGGCGATTGGGTGGCCGAGCGGCGCATCCTCGGGCGCGAGTTCACGGTCGGCCTGCTCCGCGGCCGGGCGATGGGCATTGTCGAGGTGGTCCCGAAGTCGGGCGTGTACGACTATTCCAGCAAGTACACGAAGGGCCTCACCGAATACGTCGCGCCCGCGCGGCTGGCGGAGGAAATGGCGGAACAGGTCCGCACCGTGGCCGAAAAGGCGTTCGCGGCCTGCGGCTGCCGTGACTATGCGCGCATCGATTTCATGCTCTCCGAGGAAGGCGAGCTGTATTTGCTGGAAATCAACACTCTGCCGGGCATGAAAGATACCAGTCTGCTGCCGATGAGTGCGCGTTGCGTGGGGTTGGACTTTGTCGCGCTTTGCCGCGAGTTGGTGGCCCCCGCCGTTGAACGATTCCAGCTGGCGGCATCACGGTCATGAAACCTTCCACCCTCCAGTCCTCCGAACCTCCGGGCCGTTCCTGGCGAAGCATTCGCCAGGAGGTGAGCTCGCCGGCGATGTCCCGCCAGGGCCGACGCCGACGGCTGGTGGCGTGGGCGAAGGCGGGTTCGCTGGCCACGGCCCTGGTCCTGTCAGGATGGGGGGTTGTGACCTTGGTGCACAGTTGGGAGACGGACCGGGCCGCCCTGGCCTCGGCCGTGCACAGTTCGCCGGTGAAGGAGGTCGTGCTGATCACGGATGGCGTGCTCTCCCATCAATGGGTTGAACGGGTGCTCATGCTGCCGAAAGGCGTCAGCCTCATGGCGGTCGAGCTGACGGCGCTGCGGGACAAATTGTTGAAATTTGGCCAGGTCAAGGTGGCGGTGTTGACGCGCAGTTTCCCCGATACGCTGGTGGTCACGCTGCAAGAGCGGACCCCGGTCGCCCGCATCCAGGCCAGCGCCGGACTTGGGGATACCCGCCAGTTGGTGGTGGCGAAGGATGGCGTGGTCTATGATGGCATGGGCTACGACCGGTCGCTCATCGCCAGCCTGCCCTGGCTCGATGGCATCCGCCTGGTGAAGGACGGGGACGGTTTCGCGCCCATCCCGGGCATGGCGGATGTCTCGGCCTTGCTGAGCACCGCCCAGCTGCAGGCGCCGCATCTTTATCGCGGATGGCAGATCGTCTCCCTCGCGCGCCTTGATCTCGCCGACGAGATCACGGTCAAGTCCCAGGAGGTCGCGCAGATCGTCTTCAGCCGCAAACGCGATTTCTTCAAGCAGATCGCCCAGCTTGATTACGTGATCGACGCATCCCATGTGCTGCCCGAGCCCGGCCTGCAATCCGTCAACCTCACGCTCGAGGGCCAGGTGCCCGTGCGGCTGAGCGGGCCGGTCGACGAACTGATCAACGCCACTCATCCCGAACTCTCTCTTCAACCCAAGCAACGCAAAGTTAAACGTGATCTCTAACAGCAGCAGAATCATCGGCGCCGTGGAAATCGGCACCGGCAAGATCGTGGTCCTCGTGGGCGAGATCGCCCGGGGCCGCACGCTTAACATCATCGGGGTCGGCGTGGCGCCGGCCCGCGGCGTCATGAAGGGCGAGGTCGTCGACTACAAGGCGGCCTGCGAGGCCACCCACCAGGCGCTCGAGCAGGCCGAGCACCGCGCCGGAGCTCGCATCGAGGAAGTGTGGCTGGCGCAGAGCGGCGGCCATCTCGATGCCTTCTACAACGAGGCCTCCGTCAACGTGAAGTCGGCCGACAACACCGTGAACGCCCTCGACATCCAGTCGGTGTGCGCCCTCGCCAAGGAGAAGGAATTGCCCGCCGGCCGCTCCCGCATCCACGAGATCCGCCGTCCCTTCCGGCTCGATACCAAGGCCGTGGCCGATCCGGAGCACCTGACCGGACGCCGGCTCGAGGTTGGTTATTGGATTGTCCACGGTTCCGAAAGCAAGGTGAGCGACAACATTCACGTCGTCGGCGGTTATCATCTGGAAGTGCGCGAACTCGTGCTGGCCAGCCTGGCGAGCGGTTCCCTGCTGACGACTCCCGAGGAGCGTGGCCAGGGCGCGCTGGTCATCGACATCGGCAAGGGTGTGACCGACTACGTGCTCTATCGCGACGGCCACGTGCTGGTGACCGGAACTCTCCCGGTGGCCGGAGAACACCTGACCAACGACCTTAGCATCGGGCTGCGCGTGACCCACGCCCAGGCCGAGATGCTCAAGCTGCGGCATGGCCGCGGCAGCGTGCTGACCCGCGACAAGAACGACAAGGTCTGGCTCGACGGCGACGGCGCCTTTGGCGACCGGCAGCTGCCCAAGCTGGCCATTGAAACGATCACGTCCGCCCGGGTGCTCGAACTTCTGGAAGTCGTGCGGCACAAGCTGGGCTCGGGCTTTGTCCCGGAGCATTGTGGCGCCGGCGTGATTCTGACCGGCGGCACCGCCAAGCTGCCCGGCATCGAGGAGGCGGCCACCCGCGTCTTCGGCCTGCCGGCCCGTCGTGGTGAGTCTCCGGCCTGGGTGAAGGACGACCTGAAGGATCCGATGTTCAACACCGTGCTCGGCGTCTTCCAGTTTGGCCTGCGGACAGCCCATGAGCACACCCTGCCGCCGCGGCGCCGGCCCGGCCTGCTGAGCAACCTGACCAAAATCTTCGCCTCCTCCTGACCATGGAACCTTCACCCAACGAACTGCCCCTCGAGGCGCTGAACGACGCGGATGTCGGTATCAGGCTCATCGGCGTGGGCGGGGGCGGCTCGAATGCCGTCGATCGCCT
>JBDKHE010000234.1:0-18260 GCA_039797805.1 Verrucomicrobiota bacterium | reverse complement strand
GGCCTTCTGCGCCGCGGACTCGTGCTTGTAGAACAGCCTGGCGAAGAGGAACCAGGCCAGGCCGGCACCCATGATGGTGAAGACGCCGATGCCCTGTTCCCAGTTCTGACGCTCCCAAGTGGTGGGGTCGTCGATGACGCCGAACTGGTGGGCCGCCCAGGCGATGTTGAGGTAACGCTCGGTCAGGAAGCTGGTGATGAAGCACACCACGACCGTGGACCAGCCCGTCCAGCCCGGGGTGCGCCGGATGATGAGGCCGAGCACGAGGGGCACGACGTAGGGCAGGGACACGAGGACCTGGAATTTGACCATGAGCTCGAAGAGCGTGAGGTTTTTCAGCGTGGTGTAGAAAATGGCGACCATAATGACCGCGAGGCCGAGCGCGATCGTGGTGAACTTGCCCGCGCGGAGGAGTTCCTGGTCCGTGGCATTCGGGCGGAGAATGGGTTGGTAGAAGTTCTTGATGAAGACGCCCGCGTTCTTGTTCAGGCCGGCGTCCATGGACGACATCGTTGCGGCGAAAATGCCGCTGACCAGCAGGCCGATCATGCCGACGGGGAAGACGGACTGGGCGATGGCGAAGAAGGAGCCCTCGGAGGGGGAGCTCAGCTTGGGGAAGGTCGCGGACAGGTTGGGGTGCGTGATGGTGGCCAGCATCGGCGGGATGAACCAGATGAAGATGCCGACGAGGAAGAGGGTCCCGCCCAAAATGGCCGCCTTGCGCGCGTGGGAGCCGTCCTTGACGCAGAGATAGCGGGACGCGTCGTGCAGATTGTTGGTGGACAGAAACTGTTTCACGATCATCGCGATGCACCAAAAGAGGAGAAAGTCATCGGTCATCAGCTTGTTCAGGTTCAGCGAGGTGGCGGAAAGGCGCTCCATCGCGATGGACCAGCCCCCGACGTGTGCGATGGCGAGGAACAGGGTGACAATGGTCACGGGCATCAGGATCAGCACCTGGATGAAGTCGCTGGCCAACACCGCCCAGCTGCCCCCGAGCAGGGAGATGAGCAACACCGAGATGCCGGTGACGAAGATGGTCAGCTGCACATCGATGTCGAAGGCCGCCGAGAAAAACACCCCGAGACCGTACAGCCAGATGCCGGCGGTCAGCATCTGCAGCGGAAGGGTGATCCAGGTGAAGGTCTGCTCGCTCGCGCGGCCGAAGCGCTGGCGGACGGCCTCCATGCCGGTGACGACCCGCAATTGGCGGATCTTCGGGCCGAACCAGGCGGCGTTCACGAAGAAGCCGACCGCGTTGCCCACGTAGATGATCATGATCGGCCAACCGTCATCGTAGGCGCGGCTGGCGGCGCCGGTGAAGGTCCAGGCACTGAAGGAGACCATGAAGGCGGACCCGCCGGCCATCCACCAGAGGACCTGGCCGCCGCTGCGGAAATAGTCGCTCACGTTGGTGATGAAGCGCCGGAACACCCAGCTGATCACCAGCATGAAGAGGAAATAGAAGGCGAGCACGCCGTAGTCGTATGGGGTCATGGGCAATCGGGGTTAAAGGGGAGATTTATGGTTATCTAATAATTATTAGATGCCAAGCAATAAATGAGGTTCCCTTGTCCAGGGCGCGGGCGGGTCCTATCTGACGGGGCCGGAAGTGTTACCTACGACCAGCGGCGCCGGCAAAATCAAGTCGCTGTAGCCTTCGGTGGGCACGCCCTCGCCGGTCACCAGGCGCGCGGCCGCTTCGCCGAGCTTGTCCGGACTTGTGCCGGCCCCGGTGATGCGGATGACGCCCTCCACGCTCAGGCGCGAGACGTCCGCTGAAGCGAGACTGATGTCGTCGGGCACTTTCCAGCCTGCGCGTTGCAGGGTGAGGATCGCCCCGTAGGCCATCTGGGTATTGTAGGTGATGAAGGCGGTGGGGAAGTCCTTGCGTTTGGCGTAGGGCAGCAGGGTGTGGATCGCCTCGGCGCCCTCGGCCCGGTCCGCCTGTTGCACCACCACGGCGTAGCGGGGATCCAGCGAGAGCCCGAGGGGCTGCATGGCGGCTTTCATGGCATTCAACCGCGCGTCGTGGCGGCCGAGCGCGGAGTTGCCGCCCAGCCAGCCTATGCGTTGGTGGCCGAGGTTGAAAAGGTGCCGGACCAGCTGCGTCAGGGCCTCGGGCTCATTGCCGAGCACGGAATGGCACAGGCCGGGGTAACGGGCGGACACGGCGACGACCCGCCGCGTGTGGCGCATCAGCTCCTGCATGAACGGGCGGGCCACCTCGCCCAGGACGACCACGCCGCCGAGCTGGTTGCTGGGATGGAAGATCTGGCGCAACTTTTCGGTCCCGAGCTCGTCCTCGGCGCCGATGAACGTGAGCCGGTGGTCAAGCCGCTCGAGCTCACTGTGCAAGCCGTGCTGCACGTGGCCGAAATAGGTGCTGGGGATGTAGAGCCGCAGCGGGGCGCGGAGGATGTAGCCGATCTGCCCGGAGCGCGAGGCATCGGGCGTGGACTCCACGCGCATCCCCTTGGGCAGATAGCCCATGCTGATGGCCCGGTCCCAGATGCGTTGGTAGGTATCGGGGTTGATGCCGGCGCTGCGTCCGTTCAAGGCGAGGGAAACCAGGGCCTGGGAGACGCCGAGTTCCTTGGCGAGCTGGGTCTGGGATATCTTCTTCTTCGGGCGCACGGCGCACCCTCTGATAACCATTAAGGGGGGGCAATGAATTATTAGCTAATACGATAGACCTGGCCCCCCCCTGCGCCGCCCGGTGGGCTCAGACCAGCTCGCTCAGTTTCCGGGCGCTGGAACGGAAGGGGACGAGTTCATCGATGTTGACCGGCTGGTTCGTGCGGATCGATTCGACGCCGGCGATGCCGACGAGGATGGACAGGGCGCCCTGTTCGTGTCCCGCAAAACGGCCCAGCGGATCGACGGCCGGCGCCTCGGGGGAATAGAACGAGCGGTTGAGGATCTCGTCGGCCCCGCCGTGGGCGCCGGTGGCGGGCGGCATGGCGACGGTGTAGCTCGGCTGGAAGTGGGGGAAGACCTTGATCCACTCGCCCTCGGCCTCGGCCCCGGGCTTCTCGTCGAGCTTGAAGTCCTTGGGCCGCACCGCGCGGTTCATGTGCGTGCCGATGAACTCATGGTATTCGATGCGACCGCGGTCGCCGTTGAAGGTGACGCGCATGCCTTCGCGGGGCGAATAACAGACCAGCGAATAGGTGAGCAGCTCGCCGGTGCGGTAACGGACGTTGAGCGACATCTGGTCGTGGATGTCGATGTCGTCGCGAAACACGTTGCGGTCGCGGATGTATCCGGAATCGGCCTCGCCGGCGCGGTAGATGCGGCGAAAGGGCTCGCTCTCGTCGAGATCGAGGCGGAACGGATCGCCCTTGGACTCGGGGTGGCCGGTGTAGCGCGGGTATTTTGCGAGCGCACCGTCGCCCCGGGCCTCGGCGTTGGCGCGGCCGTAGAACACGAGGTCGCCGTACGCGAACACCTGTTGCGGAATCGCGTCGAGCCACCAGTTGACCAGGTCGAAGTGGTGCGTGCTCTTGTGCACCAGCAGCGTGCCGGATTCGGCCGCGTGCGCGTGCCAGCGGCGGAAGTAATCGGCACCGTGATTCGTATCGAGCAGGTACTCCAGGTTGACCGAGCGCACCTTGCCGATGGTGCCGGCGGCGATGAGTTCCTTCACCTTGGTGCGGAACGGGGCCCAGCGGTAGTTGAACGCCACGCGGATCCGCCGGCCGGTCTCGCGCTGGGCTTGGAGGATGGCGCGGCACTTCTCCGCGTCGATCGTGAGCGGCTTCTCGGTGATGACGTCGCAACCGGCGCGCAGGGCCCGGACGATGTAGTCGTGGTGCGTGTCGTCCTTGGAGCAGACGAAGACCGTGTCGGGCTTCGTCTCGCGGATCATGGCGTCGAACCGGTCGGCGAGATACGCCGGCACGGCATGATAGCCCCACTCGCCGGCGAGCATCTCGTTGTAGTAGGCCAGGCGGGCCGCGCTGAGATCGCAGAGGGCGACGAGCTCGTTGGTGTCACGGTAGGTCGTGACCAGGGGTTCGACGAAGCTGATGGCGCGACCGCCGGTGCCGACAAAGGCGAAACGTTTTTTGCTCATGGAGACAGGAAGAGGAATGGAGGCAGGATCAACCCCGGCGGGTCAACAGCACAACTGGCCGGAGTGCGGAACCGTGGCGCCTACGGCAGGATGGTCGGGTTGAGGGGCGTGAGCGTGACGGGTCCGAGCAGACCGGACGGGGTGTCGGGCCAGGACGAGGCGTCGAAGGGCTTGTAGTTGATATCCACGAAATTGATTTCGCGCATGATCTTCCAGTCGACCTGGCGGCGGTCGAGATCGCGGATGCGGTTGGCGGCGAGGTTGGTGACATCCAGCTCGAGGACATTGCGGCCGGGGTGGAGCGCGGCGCCGATGCGCAGCCGGAAAGGCAGGCTCCACGCCGTGGCCACCGCGGTGCCGTTCACCCGCACGCGGGCGCTCTCGCGGACATCGCCCAGATCGAGCAGCCAGTCGGCAGCCGGGACCGCCGGCAGGTCGAACTCCAGCCGGTAACAGGCGGTGCCGCTGAAGGCTTGTCCGGCCTCGCCGCCGAGTTCGGTCCAGGATTGCAGCGCCGTGATCCGCTGTTTCGCCGGCAGTACCGGGCCGCCGCGCAGGTAGGTGACCTCCCATTCGCCGGTGAGGGGCACGGCGGGACCGGCGGCGGTCGTGTACGGCCAGGGTGGGGTGTCCGCAGTGGCAGCCGCCGACTCGGTGTGCACGAGGATAGATTCACCCGGGGACATCTGGAGGTAGACCTGAGGTTGCGCGCCGGCCCGTAGCGCGGCCAGGCCGGACCAGCCGGTGAGCGGATCGGTCAGGCGCGCGGAAGCCGCCGGGGTGCCGAGCGGCAGCCAGCCGGCATAGGCGGTCGCGGTCAGATTGGTAATGAAGTAGTCGTGACCGGTCGCATGGGCGCGGCGGATGTAATCGAGTCCGGTCGACGGAATCGTTTCACGGATCGCCCCGCGGTGCCGCAGGTTTTCCGTGATGTTGCCGACGAGGGTGCCGCTCCGCGCGAGGCCCGCCTGGATCGCCTTGAATTCCGCCCGGCGTTCCTCGAGCCGGCCCAGGCCGGGGACGTCCTCGGGCACGGCGTCGTAGATCACCGTGCCACCGCCCTGCTGAAGGGTGAGCAGTTGGGCGAGGGTGGCCACCGGCATGTAGCGGGTCGCCGGAATCACCAGCGCGCGGTAACGGCCGCCACCCGGAGTCACGAGTTCGCCGCCCTCGATGCGGGTGTGCCGGAGCTGGTCGTCGGAAATATTATCCAGGCTGTAACCGGCCCTGAGCAGTTCCGTAGCGACGCGTTCGAAGGCCGAGCCGCTCAGCCAAGAACGGTCGTGCACGCCGTACTGCTTCATGAGACCATCCGGCCGGTGGAGCACATCATGGAAAGGCCAGTAGAGGAGCACGTCGTTGTCCGGCCGGCCGTGTTGCAGGACGGTTTGGACGCGGCCGACGTAGGCGTTGAGTGCGGCGAAGTCCGACCACCACGGATTGTTCGGGTTGAACTGCGTCGAGGCATAGAACAACCAGCCCGGCCACGCGGCGTCGGGTGGCGAGTACACCGAGCCATGGTAGAACACATGGTTGATGCCGGTGGTGAACAGGCGGTCGATCTCCGGCTTCGCGAAGGCGAGCGCCACCTGCCAGTGCTCGCGCAGCCAGGTGCAGGTCTCACTGGAGGCGAGGGGCCGGCCCATGACATGCGCCGCCGAGGAGGCCATGCGCAACACCAGCGGATCAGGCAGGTCACGTGAGGAGGTCCACGCTTGGCGCAGACCCGGGATGGGGAAGGGCGTCGAGCCGAAGGTTTCGGTTTCCGGGATGTCGACCGAGCCGTAGAGATCGAGCAGGTTGGCCGGCGCACCGTGGGACTGGTTGCGAACGATGAAGCCGTGTTCGTGCGACCACTGGATCCAGGCCTGCAGGTAACCCAGGTGCAGCTGGGCGAGCGTGGCGCGATAGTCGGCCTTCAAGCGCGTCAGGGTTTCCGGCGCGCCGGCCGGGACTTGGTCCACGTTCTTCAAGAACGCGGGATCCGTCAGCTCCGCTGCGTGCGCCTGCAGGTCGTAGCCGTGCAGCGTCGCAAACGCGGACTCCAATTCCGGCGTCCAGCCCGCATCATAGTATTCAAACGAATCATGAAACTGGCCCCGCACGAGCCCGGCGGGAAACCCCTGGAACGCCGCGGTGAAGGGCGCCAGGTAACGCCCGAGCGCGGCGGGCGAGTAGGGGTCGACGACGAGCCCCTCGGCGCCGGGGGCGGCGCGCTTGACTTTCATCTTTGTCGGCAACCCGGCCAGCTTGCCCTCGATCAGTCCCAGTTTCTCCGATCCGTCGGCCGGCGTGACCCACGGTCCGCCAAAGGGCCAGCCGGTGCCGGTCGCCATGTCGACGCCGAGACCGAGGCGCTGCGCCTCCCGGCCGGTGTGCGCGAGCAGTTCCATCCAGCGGGGCGACAGATAGGCGACGTTCCGATCCTCGGCGCCGCGCACGCCATAGATCGGTGTGATCTCCACGCCACCGAGACCCGCTGCGGCGAATTGTTCGAGCTGACGCGTGAGCCCCGCTTCGTCCACGGCGCTGCCCGGCCACCACCAGCGCGTCCAGGGCCGGGTCGTGTCGGGCGAGGCCGGCACCGCCGCGCCAAGGGAGAGGCCGACGGTGAGACCGAGAAGCAAAGCGAGGGCGCGAAAAAATTGCATGCAGGCGGGGGTGGGTGCACCAGCCATACGAGAGCGGGCACGCCGGATCAAGCGAAGCGGCGGGTGATTTGCTCGGACTGTCAAGACGGCGGAAACAATGACGCCGACGCGAGGCAGGCTAGTTTGCCGGTCCCAACACCCCGCTGAGCGATCATTTCCTGCGCGCGACGAGTCCGGGCCATCCCCACTCACCCGCCGGGCGCTCGCCAACCCCTTCTCATGACCGTTACCACCGCTCCCGCCCGGATCGCCATCATCGGCGTGTCCGGTTATGGCCGGGTTCATCTGCAACTGGCGAAGGAAAGCCTCGCCCGGGGCGAGGTGCAGATCACCGCCGCCACGATCATCAACCCGGACGAAGAGTCGACGGTGGTGGCCGAGCTGCGCGCCACGGGCACCGAGATTTTCGCCGACCATGCGGCCATGTTCCGGGCGCATGCCGGCCGGATTGACCTCTGCCTGATCCCCACCGGCATCCACTGGCATGCGCGCATGACCATCGCGGCACTCGAGGCCGGGGCGAACGTGCTCGTGGAAAAACCGCTGGCGGGGTCGGTGGCCGAGGTGGCGGAGATCCGCCGCGCCGAGCAACGGACGGGGCGCTTTGTCGCCGTGGGTTTTCAGGATCTCTACGATCCCAGCACGCAGTGGCTGCAGCAGGAACTCCAGCGCGGGGTCATCGGCCGCATCCAGTCGGTGCGGTTCCTGGGCCTGTGGCCGCGGCCGCGCAGCTATTTCACGCGCAACAACTGGGCCGGCCGCCTGCGGGCGGACGCGATGCCCGTGATGGATTCGCCGCTGAACAACGCCTTCGCGCACTTTGTGATGCTGAGCCTGTACTTTGCCGGGTCCGAAACTCCAGTACTGGAAGGCGTCGAGTTGTTCCGCGCGCACGCGATCGAGAGCTTTGACACCGCCGTCGTGCGTTCGCGCACGGCCAGCGGCGTGCAGTTGTGGTTCGGGGCCTCCCATGCCTCTCACGAGACGATCGAGCCCGAGATCGTGATCACGGGCGACCGTGGTCAGGCCTCCTGGCGTTATGAGTCGGAGGCATTCTGGCAACCCACCGGCGGCGCCAAGGTGAGCCGCCGGCTCCTGGATATCACCGGCGCGCGTCGGGCGATGTTCGCCGTCGCCCTGCGGCGGCTGCACGACTCGGCCGTCCGCATCTGCCCGACCGAACTCGCGGGCCGCCATACGGCGCTGATCGAATCCATCCATCACCAGGCAGACATCGGCACCGTACCGGCCTCGCTGGTGACCTGGGTCGGCGTAAATGGCCAGGCTTCGGAAGTGCCCGCCATCCGCGGGCTCACCGCAGCCTTGCAACGGGCCCACGGAGACGGTCAGTCACTGGCCGCCACTGGTTTTACCCCCGCGCCATGAATCTCGCAACCGCTTGTCTTGACCGTGACTGCTCGGACTGTCTGAAACGTGCCTCCATTGTGTCGGCACGGTCGCGGGGTTGTTGTCCGGATCGTCCTCCCTGCAGCACCCCAACCCCGGTATTGTCTGTGTCACCCTCCTCCTTGCCCGGGGACAACACAGACTGGGATGCCTAGCCAAACTGATTAAACCCTACCATGACCCCAAACAAATCGAACTCTCAACGAGTCCGGCGCTTCCTCACGCCGTTGCTGGCCCTGTCGGTGACCCTGCCTGTGTTCGCACAGATGGCGAACCAAACTGCTGAAACCCCACCTGCGGAAAAATCCGCCCCCGCCAAGCCGGCGGACAAGGGTGTGCTCGAACTGTCCCCCTTCGTGGTCACAACCACCAAGGACCAGGGCTATTTCGCCGAGAACACGCTGGCCGGCAGTCGCCTGAATTCCAACATCGGCGACCTCGCCGCCGCGATCACGGTCGTGACGAAACAACAGCTGGAGGACACGGCGTCGCTGGACATCAACGACGTGTTCCGCTTCGAGGCGAGCACCGAGGGTTCGAGCTCCTACACCCCGGTCGTCACCGACCGCGGCACCGCCAAGGACACCGTGGCCGGTTACACACTCGGCAATGACGGTGGCACCACCACCAACGCCCAGTCGAACCGCGTGCGCGGTCTCGGTGCGCCCGATGCGGGCGTGAACTTCTACTCCTCAAGCAGCCGTGTGCCGCTCGACTCGTACAACACGCAGTCGATCGAAATCAACCGCGGTCCGAACTCCATGTTGTTCGGCCTCGGCACCCCGGCGGGCATTGTGAACCAGTCGACCGCCCAGGCCGCGATCAACAGCAACACGAACTCAGTCCAATTCCGCACCGACCACAACGGCTCGGCCCGCGCTTCGTTCGCCCTCAACCGCACGCTCATCGAGGACAAGCTCGCGATCTACCTCGCCGGCGTGTACGACAACCGCCAGTTCGAGCGGAAACCCTCCTATGACCTCTACCGCCGGCAGTACGGCGCGTTCACCTACCGGCCGTTCCAGAAGACCATCATTCGCGGCTTCGCCGAAAACTACCGGAACAATGCCAACCGCCCGAATTTCCTCACGCCGCGTGATTTCGTCACCCCGTGGAAAGAGTCCGGCCGTCCGGTCTATGACCCGATCGACCGCACCATCACCAAGCTCGATGGTGGCCAGGTTTACGGACCTTACGTTTTCAGCGCCAACTCCCCCGGCCGCAACCCGGCTTATCCCACCAACGCCACGGCACTGACCTCGACCACGTCCCCGGGTTATGTCACCGGCATCGGCTTCGCCAGCAGCGCACGTCCGCAGCTGCGCATCGACACCAATGGCAACACCATCGACTATTATCAGGCCCAGCTGCAGTTCTACCGCACGGCCTGGACCAACCCGCAGCAAACCGTCCCGAACGCGACTTCCCTCGGCTGGGTCGTGAACGATCCTCGTTACGCGGTCGCTGACCGCCAGTGGACCGGCTCGAGCAGCAATCCGGCCCCGACCACCACGCTCAATGGCCTGCCGGCCACCTACGGCGCCTGGCAGTATGCGGGCGTGACCGACAAGTCGGTCTACGACTGGACCAAGTACAACACGCTGCAGTCCAACTTCGGCGAGACCAAGGCCAAGACGCTCAATCTCGAGCTCGAGCAGGAAATCCTGCCCAATCTCTTCTTCAGCGCCGGTTGGTTCCGTCAGGACATTGGCTCTTGGGAAAACTACACGATTTCCCAGCTCACCGGGGCCACGCTCCAGATCGACACCAACAAGCGGATGCAGGATGGCACGGCCAATCCGTACTTCGGCCTGCCCTTCATCACGGACGGCACCCCGGACAGCTTCCGTCTGCCCGAGCTCAACGACAACACCCGTGCGATGCTGGCCTACGACCTCGACCTGACGAAGCACGACAACTGGCTCAAGTGGCTCGGTCGTCACCGCCTCCTCGCCATGTGGTCGGAACAAAAGATCGACCGCACCGTCGAGCGCTGGCGCAACAGCTTCGACTCGGGCGACAACGACGGCAAACTGCGCTACCTCCCGAATCCCTTCCTCGCCAACGGCTGGAACCTTTGGAGCACGCTCTCGCTCAACCGCAATTACTACCTCGCCGAGCCGGGTGACCCGATGGGCGTCGTCAGCCGTTCCCTGGGCAACTTCGGCAACAAGGGATGGAACTCCGCCTACAACGTCGACATCACCGTGCCCGATCAGGTCACGGGCGTTTATCGCAAGGTCAACATGACGATCCAGAACCACTTCTCGGACGCCGGCAGCTACAACTTCAACCGCGACCTCAAGAGCTACAACTTCGCAGCGCAGAGCTACCTGCTGAAGAACCGCCTCGTCACCACGCTCGGCTGGCGCCACGACGAGCTCTCCATCGCCCGCACGAACACCGGCATCTACATCGACGAAGCCGGCAACTCCGTGGCGGGCCTCACCGCCCAGCAGATCTACGATGCCAACACCGGCCTCACGAATTATGATCTGGTCATGAACCGCTGGACCCCGGCCCAGAAATACGAGTACGACACCAAGACCCTGGGTGCGGCCTTCAAGCCCTTCCTCGGCTGGGGTTTCATCGAGAACCCGGCCGACCGCGGCAACTGGCTGGCCCGCCTCGCCCGCGGCGCCACGCTCTACTACAACCAGTCCGACAACTGGAATCCCCCGAGCTCCGTTGTGACCGACTACTTCCGCAAGGTGCTGCCGACGCCTACCGGCGAGGACCGCGAGATCGGCATCGGTTTCTCGATGCTCGAGAACAAGCTCGTCGCGCGCCTGAACTGGTTCAAGACCAAGAATCACGACGAACGCACCGGCATCGCCGGCACGCTCATCACCCGTCTCGCCTATGGTGACACGACGCTGATGCAGCCCTGGGCTGAGACGATCGTCCGCCTCCGCCACGGCGCCAACCCGCTCACCACCGCCAACTGGAACACCAACAGCGTGGTGGACGTCAGCCAGGGCACCAACCAGCAGGAAGTCTGGGCACTCATGAAGCTGCCGGTGAACTACTACTCGGGTCTCTCCCCCGCCGCGACGCAGGAAAGTGTGGCCAAGGGTGTTGAGCTCAACCTCACCTACAACCCGACCCGCAACTGGACGATGAAGCTCACCGGCTCCAAGACCGAGGCCGTCTTCACGGCGGTCGCCCCGCAGTATGATGCGTGGCTGGCCGAGCGCAAACCCGTCTGGGACGCTGCCGTCGCCAACGACATCCCGGACTTCACCGACATCAACGGCACCCAGTATTCCCTCCGGAATTTCTGGACCTCGTACGGTTATTCGTCCGCGGCCCGCCTGAGCAACACGGATGGCAACACCAATGCCCAGAACTACTTTGCCAACACCGTGGTCTCACAGGTCGGTCTCGCCAAGGCCCAGGAAGGCGCCGTGGCCACCAACCAGCGCAAATACCGCGCGAGCTTCCTGACGAACTACAAGTTCACGGAAGGTAAGTTCAAGGGCTGGAGCACCGGTGGCAGCCTCCGCTGGCAGTCCCGCGGTGCGGTCGGTTACTACGGCAAGGCCGCCGACCCGACCCGTCCGCAAGTCATCACCGCCTACGATGTCACCCGCCCGGTGTACCTCGACAACGGCCAGTACACCACGGACTTCAACGTCGCCTATTCCCGGAAGATTTTCTCCGGCAAGGTCGGCATGAAGATCCAGCTGAACGTGAACAACATCTTCGAGAACGGCCGGCTTGAGCCGATCGCGGTCAATTACGACGGCAGCCCATGGGCCTTCCGTATCATCGACCCGCGTCAGTTCATTCTGACGACGACGTTCAACTTCTGATGAGTTGTTAGTTGGGTAACCAAGGCTCCCCGCGGTAAGCGGGGGGCCTTTTTGGTTTCTTGGGAGGCCGGCCCTCGAAGGCTGACCCCCTATTGGTCCGGTTGGCGCCAATGTGCCTGCTCGCGACTTTCCACGTACAGAGTCGCGAGAGAGCTCGCGCTCACATCCCGGTCACCGCAAGCAAACGGCTTTTCCTTCAGCGCGCGGCTGCAAAAGCATCGTTCCGTTTTTGACGAGGGCGCCGGGGATATATTCTGGCCACCCGTCGCCCTCTCCGGTGGGCTTCATTGAGTTCATGCCGTCAACCCTCGAATCTTCCTCTGTTTCTCCGGCCCCGTTCCGCTGGTTGCATCGGGCGGGTCCATGGTTGCTGGCGCTGGCAGTCCTGGGTGTGTACTGGCGGTCGTTGGATGCGCCGCTGCTTTTTGATGATGCCGGTGCCGTGGTGCACAACACCAGCATCCGTCAGCTGGCCACGGCGCTGCACCCTCCGGCCGACGGCAGCACGACGACGGGACGTCCGCTGCTCAACCTTTCCTACGCGTTCAATTTTGCCCTGACCGGCGAATCCGTCCGCGGCTGGCACGCTGGCAACCTGCTGCTGCACGCGTTGTCCGCGCTGTTGCTCTACGCCGTGGGCCGCCGCTGGCTCCGGCGGCCGGGGCTGCGGGTGAACGGCCTGGACCCCGACCTTGCGGCGCTGTCCGTGGGGTTGTTGTGGGCGTTGCATCCGCTGTTGAGCGAATCCGTCGTGTGCATCGCACAGCGCTCGGAACTCCTGTGCGGCCTTTGCTACCTCGCCGTGCTTTATGCTTTCACCCGGGCGGCCGAGGATCCGGCTGGCTCGCGCCGCGGCTGGTATGCGACGGCCGTCGGACTGGCGGCGGCCGGCATGGCGGCCAAGGAGGTCATGGTCACCGCGCCGGTTTTGGTGTGGCTCGTCGATCGTACGCTTTACGCCGGAGGTTTTGCGGCGGCGTGGCGTGAGCGTCGGGGTTTTTACCTCGGGCTCGCGGCGTCGTGGTCGGTGTTGGTCTTCCTGCTCATCGGTGGCGGTGGCACGCGCGGGAGTTCGGCCGGGCTGGGCCTCGGGGTGGGGGTCTGGCCCTACTTGCTGCAACAGGCCGAGGCCATCGTGCTCTATCTTCGGCTCAGCGTATGGCCCGCCCCCTTGGTGCTGGATTATGGCACGGGGGTCGCCGGCTCGCTGGCGGCGGTCTGGTGGCAGTCGCTGATCGTCCTGCTGCTGCTCGGTGGCACGACCTGGGCCTTGGTGAAACGTCCGCTCCTCGGTCTGGCCGGGGCGGCGTTCTTTCTTATTTTGGCCCCCAGTTCCAGCTTTGTGCCGCTCGTCACCCAGACGATGGCGGAACACCGGATGTACCTGCCGCTGGCGGCGGTGATCATGTTGGCCGTGGTGCTCCTGGGCCCGCGGCTGGGCCGGTTGCGTACCCCGGTGGTCGTGGGACTGGCGGTGGTCGCCGGAGTCCTGACAATCGTCCGGGTGGGTGATTACCGCAGTGTGCTCGGCATCTGGCAGGATTCCGTAGCCAAGTACCCGGGCAGTGCGCGGGCCCGGCTGAATCTCGGGGTGGAGCTTCTGCAGGCGGGTCGCCCGGCCGAGGCCCGGGTCTACCTGATGGATGCCGTTGCCTTGGAGCCCGGTTATGCCCTGGCCCGCTACAACGCCGGACTCGCCTGGCAGGCCGAGGGGAGGATCCCGGAGGCGCTCGCGGAGTATGCCGAGGCCGTCCGGCTGGCTCCGGCCAATCCAGATTTCCAGGTGAATTTGGGCAATGTCTTGGTGCTTTCCGGCCGGCCGGAGGAGGCGTTGCCGCATTATGCCGCTGCCCTGCGCATTCAACCGGCGCCCGATCTGTGGTTCAACCTGGGGGAAGCGCTGAGTGCGCTGGGCCGCTCGTCGGAGGCCGCCGCCGCGATGGAAAAAGGGGTGACCCTCGCCCCGGATCAGGTGGCATGGCGGCGACGCGCCGCCAGCTGGTACGCGCAGGCCGGTCGTTGGTCCGAAGCGGCGGTGCACTTCGCCGCGTGGACGCGGCTCGATCCCACTGATGCGGACGCTCACGCCAACTTCGGCAACGTTCTCTTGGTCACCGGGCAGCCCGCGGAGGCCGTGGCCGAATACGAGGCCGCCCTCCGTCTCCGACCCGGCGATCCAGACATTCTCGAGAATCTCCGCCTGGCACGACGCACGCGACGCTGAGCCCATCGCGGTTTTTTGCGGATAAAGTTTCACGTCGCGGGAAACCGACGCGGCGGGCGTGCCGGCTGATGTCTTGGAAAAATCTGCAGGAGCGAAAACGTGCGGCCTGCGGCGACACGCCCATCAACGGAAAGATCGCGCATCGCATCGCTCGGCTGTCGCGCTGGTGCCGAGGTATCGAAACAACTGCCGCCGGCCCGCGAGAGCTCCATGGTTTTGGTTTGGAGATTGTGGAAACGCGCGGAGGAAAAACGGCCGGCGCCGCGCTGAACCTGACAACAATGTCAGGGAATCTCCGACTGTCTGAAACGTGGTTCCGTTGTCTCGCCGCTTCGCGGACGGGTTTGGTTGTGACGCACAAAGTCAGTCCGCTGTCGTTCCACCCCGCACCCCAACTCCCGGGCCTTTGAGCAGCCGGTCCGTCACTGGAAAGCCGTTGCCAAGGTTTAACCCCACCCACCCCAACCCCACCATGATACTGAAGAAAAAACATCCTGAACGCATCGGCCGCTGGCTGGCGCCGTTGCTGACTCTCGTCCTGGGCCTGCCGGGATTCGCGCAGACCGCCGCCAACCGCGCCGGAACAAACGAAGAAACCAAGAAAAAGGAAGATGTCCTCGAGCTGTCCCCCTTTGTGGTCGAGACGAGCAAGGACAAGGGTTACTTCGCCCAAAACACCCTCGCGGGCAGCCGCATGCGCACCAATCTTTCGGACCTCGGAGCCTCGATCACCGTCGTGACGAAGCAACAGCTCGAGGACACCGGATCGATCGACATCAACGATGTGTTCCGCTACGAGGCAAACACGGAGGGTTCCTCCACTTACACCCCCGCGATCCAGTCGCTGCGCAACGACGGCGTGGTCGACACCAATGCCGGTTACACCCACGGGGGTGACGGCCAGCCGCAGACCAACGCGATCTCGAATCGCGTCCGCGGCATCGGCATTCCCGGGGCCTCCTACAACTACTATCCCGCCAACCCGTCGGTGCCGTTTGACTCGTACAACATCCAGTCGATCGAGATCAGCCGCGGCCCCAACTCCATGCTCTTCGGCATGGGCAGTCCGGCCGGCATTGTGAACCAGACGGCCGCCCAGGCGGTCATCGGCCAGGACAGTGCGAGGCTGGCCCTGCGCACCGACAACTATGGCGAACAACGCGCGAGCTTCGCCTTCAACAAGAGCCTGATCGACGACCATTTGGCGATCTTCGGCGCGGTGCTGCGGGACAACAAGAAGTTTGCCCGCAAGCCGTCCTACGACAACACCCGCCGCCTGTTCGGGGCGATCACCTTCAAGCCGTTTGCCAAAACCGTCCTCCGCGCCAGCCTGGAAGACTACCGCAACAAGAACAACCGGCCGAACACGCTCACGCCGCGCGATACGGTGACCCCGTGGCGCGCGAGCGGCTCGCCCTCCTATGATCCCTCGACCGGCACCATCATGGTAGGCGGCAAGACCATCGGACCGATTGTGATGAGCGCCAACTCGCCCTACATTGCGCAAACCCGGGCCTACATCGAGTCACTGCCCAACTTTGATCCGGCGAAATGGAATTCCGCCAAGACTTCCTATGACGGCGTGAGCATCGTCGGCACCGGCGCCATCAGCAACGTCAACTCGATCCTCTACACGCCGGGCATCGTCTTCCCCACCACTTCGCGTCCGATCATGCAGGTTTACGGCGGAGAAGTGGTCGACTACTTCTATACCCAGCCCGACCGCTACCGCCAGGTGTACGGCACCCCGACCAACCCGGCGGCCAACGCCCCGGTTTATCCGGCGGCCGAAGCAACCATCTTCGCCGATCCGGTACTGGCCCAGGCCTACAACTCCCGCTGGACGCAGTCGGCGCTGCTGCCGGGTCCCGCTGGCATCGGGAGCTACCGGTATCCCGGCGTGACCGACCGGTCGATCTATGACTACACCAGCCAGAACATCCTGTCCTCCAATTTCGGGGCGGATGACAACACGACGATCAACGTCGAGCTCGAGCAGGAGCTGCTGCCCAACCTGTATTTGAGCGCCGGCTGGTTCCGCCAGGACTACCAGTCCGTCACCAACTACACGGTGTCCCAGCTCAACGTCGCCACGATCTTCGTGGACACGAACACCAAGTATTCGGACGGATCCCCGAATCCCTTCTACGGCCAGCCTTACGTGATGGATTTCGATCCCGACCAGTTCACCAACACCGAGAAGGATGACAATTACCGCGCCATGCTCGCCTACACCCCGGATTTTACGCGCCACTCCGGCTGGACCAAATGGCTGGGACGCCACCAGTTGCTCGGCCTGGCGACCCGGCAGAAGGTTGACCGCGGGTTCATCCGCAAGCGCTGGTTTGTCACCGCGAGCGACGAGGCCGCCAACAAGACGATCTTCTTCCTGAAGAATCCCAACAACAACGCGGACGGCACGCCCACGGGTTGGAACTTTGAAAACCGGAGCGTCCAGCGTCACTATTATCTCAGCGAACCCAACAGCACACCCGACGGCGCGGTCACGGCCGCTTCCGGCGCGATCACCGCCTCGAGCTACACGGGCAACATGGGCTACTATGATTTCGACGCCAAAGCCTGGAAGGACCTGAGCATGACCACCGGGTTCATCGACCATTCGGCCACGACGGGTTCCACCCAGCGCCAGGTCGATTCGCTGAGCTTCGGCCTGACCAGCTACCTGTGGAAAGAACGCCTCGTGACCACCTTCGGCTGGCGCAAGGACAAGTACAAGGCCCGCAGCACGACCACCGGCGCCATCCTCGACAGTGCCGGTGGCAGCCAGATTGCCCCGGGCCTGACGAATCCGGAGAAATGGGTGAATGGCATCTTCCAGACGGACCTGGTCCAGCAGCGCTACAACTATTGGGACCAGTTGAGCGGCATCACCCGCACCGCGGGCGCGGTGCTCAAGCCCTTCAAATACCGGAACAACATCGAGACGCGCGCCAACAACGGTTCGCTGTTCTGGCAGTTTGTCCAGGACTTCGGCCTCAGTTACAACCAGTCCGATAACTTCAACCCGCCCTCCGCGGCCCAGGTGGACGCGTTCGGCAACCCCCTGCCCAAGCCCACCGGCGCCGGCAAGGACTACGGGTTCCAGTTTTCGCTCTTCGACAACAAGCTCTTCGCCCGCGTCAACTGGTTCAAGTCGACCAACGAGAATGAGCGCACGAATCCCGGCACGTCGATCAGCCGCCTGACCGGCAACGTCGACACCACCCTGTTCCGCAACTGGGCGCGCACCATCGCGCTGATCAACTCGGGCCAGGATCCCACCCTGCCGAATTTTGGCGTGGGCCTCACCCCGGCCGAGGAACAGCAGATCGAGGATGCCACCGCGCAGATCTGGAAGCAGCCGTACAACTACTATGACGATGTGGGCAGCATCTATGCGACGCGCTCGGCCGAGGCCAAGGGCCTCGAGGTGACGGTCACCTACAATCCGACGCGCAACTGGACCATGAAGTTCACCGCCGGCAAGCAGACTACCGTCTACTCCAACGTGCTGAAGGAATTCGACGCCTGGTTCGCGGTCCGCAATCCCGTCTGGTCCGCCGCGAAGGCTTCGGACTATCTGAAGCCCCAATACGCCAGTTTCGCCAAGTACACGAGCGCCGGCGGCCGCGAGGTGGACCTGACCACCTTCTGGGGTGGCTATGGCTGGGACTCCAACATCACCCTGGACAACGCCTTCGGCCTCTACAACGCGCAGCTCTACTATGACAACATCGTGACTCCGCAGTATGCCATCGCCCGCGATCTCGAGGGCCAGGCCTCCCCGGGGCAGCGCCGCTACCGCTGGTCCTACCTGAGCAACTACGCCTTCCAGGAAGGCCGCTTCAAGGGATTCTCGGTCGGTGGCAGCGTCCGCTGGGAAGACAAGGCGGTCATCGGCTACTACGGCAAGGCCAACGTGGGCAGCACCGACCTCACCCTGTCCGACACCACCCGGCCGATCTACGACAGCGCCAACACGTATTACGACTTCTGGGTCTCCTACACGCGGCGCCTTTTCAACGACAAGGTGCAGATGAAGGTGCAGCTGAACGTGGTCGATGCCTTTGAGAACGGCGGACTCA
>JBDKHE010000233.1:0-3942 GCA_039797805.1 Verrucomicrobiota bacterium | reverse complement strand
TTTGCGATAATGTCCCCATGACATCGCAAACCGACCCAGTCGCTCCAGATTCACCTTCAACCGACATTCCCCGCCTGACCTATTCCGTCGAGGAATCAGCCACGGCGCTCGGCGTCAGCCGGCCCACCATCTACCGGCTGGTGGCCCGCCGGATTCTCCGGCCCGTGCCCGGAATCCGGCATAAGAGGATCCCGTGCCAGCAAATAAAGCGGCTGGTGTCCTCCGGCGAGATGCACGGCCTCAACTGACCGGGCGGTCAATAATCATCGCGAGCGATGCGAGGTCCTTTCTTTTGCCAATACGGTATGACCGTTGGCTGCACTTGCGCCGGGACTATCGGAACGGCTGGCGGGTTCGGGGGCACCCCGCTAGCAACAGGCACTGGCCCGGCCGGCGCAGGAGCTGGCGGGGCCGGAGACTCGGACAGAACAAACGGCTTTACACGCGGCTTCCGTCGCTTCGGCATTTTCTGGCGGATCAGCCACACCCGCAGCGTTTCCTCGGACACGGACACGTCCAACTTGGCGAGCGATTGCGCCATCAGCCGGATCGATGCCCCGGCACCGCGCTCGGTGAGCAGCACATCGCGGTATGGTTCCAGTTCGGCGAATCGCCGGGACTTGGGCCGTCGTCCTTCCGCGATCAAGCGGGCGAGCGCCCCAGCCTTGTCGGTCCCTGCAATGGGTTCGTTCTTGCCGCCGGCTGGCGGCGCCCCGGTGATATTTCGGGCAGACGTGGGTGCATTCGACTGTTCGTTCAGGGGAAATACCGACGGCGGCACGCGCGGCACGACCGACTGGACCGGGGGTCGAGCGGTCGCGACCGGGATGTCAACTGGGTGCGGAGTGGGCTTAACCGCCGTGCGGTCCGTGCGCGGCGTGGGAAGTGGTGCGGGAATTCCATGTTGCATGGGTGCAATCTACTCGTCGCCGATCTGCGACGCAACGGGCGCACACCGGGCGACCTCTAAGCGTAAGCGCTTAGACGTTGGTGTCCTTACCTATTTCTTTCTTATGTTTTGGTTGCATAGGTTGAGTTCATTTTTCGGCTTCTTGGTTGGTTGGCTCATTGGGTTCGTTGATTTGTTGGTGTCGGGTTTTGGTTCATTGGTTGAGTTGGATTATTTGATTTCTTGGATACATGGGTTCTTAAAGTTTCAAAGTAAGTCCTTCCTTGGTTTCTTTGATCTGCATTTGGTTGCTGGAGGTGGCGGATGCTGACCATTCGCACCTGTAAGGTTTTCAGCAAAGCCCTCGGGGAATATCTCCGGCAGGCCGACTACTATTCCGAGGGCATGAAGGTTGAGGGCCAGTGCTTCGGCCAGCTCTGCCCGCGGGTCGGGCTCACCGAGAGCGCCGTCATCAGTGACGAAGCCTTCCAGCGTGTAGCCAGCAACCATCACGCCGCCACCGGCGAGCAGCTCACCGAGCGGATGAAGGACGGCCGCCGGGCCGGCTACGATGCCGTCTTCAACGCCCCCAAGTCCGTTTCCATCCAGGCCTTCGTCGGCGGTGACGAACGGCTTGTTTCGGCCCATGAGCGCGCCGTCCAGACGGCCCTCCAGGAACTCGAAGCATCCGCCTGTCATCATGACGGTCAAGGCATGAACAAGCGTTATGTCGCCAGCGGCAAGATCGCAGCCGCGGTCTTCCGCCATGGCGAGAGCCGGGCTCTTGACCCGCACCTGCATTCACACGCGTTCATCTTCAATGTGACCCAGAATGATTCGGGCCGGCTGATGGCGCTCGAGTCTTCGGTCATCTTCGAACGCACCCGGTATTTCACAGAAGTCTACCGCAATGCGCTCGCCCGCCAGGTCCAGCAACTCGGCTACACCATCGAGCGCCGCGACCACGGCTTTGAACTGGCCGGCGTGTCCCCGGAGCTTCTGGTCCGGTTCTCCAAGCGGGCCCAACAACGCGATGCGGCCATCGCCGTTCGTGAAGCCGAACTGGGCCGGGAACTCACACGCGACGAAATCGCCATCCTCGTCCGCGAGAACCGTGAAAAGAAGCAATATGAGCATACGCCGGCCGAAGTGCGACAGCGTCAGCTCGCTCAGGTGAGCGACAGCGAAATTGCGCAGCTGCGCGCGCTGCGTCCGCCCGGGCCGTCTTGCGGCGTCACCTACACCGTCACCCCGGGCGAAGCTCTTGGCCGCGCCGTAGAGCACGTCTTCGAGCGCCGGACGGTCGTGCCCTTGCATGAACTCACGGCTGAGGTCATCCGGCAGTGCTATGGCCAATGCTCGCTCCGTGACGTCAAGGAGACCATTGCCCATGGCAGAGGTTTGCTGCATGCCAACGGACAGGTGTCCACCGTTGCTGCCTTGGAACAGGAGCGGGCGCTGGTCACGCGAATCAACGCCGGGGTCGGCGCATGTGACGCCCTTGGTCCGGCGAGAAACGATCCTGCTACCCCGTTGTCCAGCGAGCAGCGGACCGCCATCGCGACCATTCTGGACTCGACCGACCGGGTGATGGTGTTTCGAGGCAAGGCGGGCACCGGCAAGACGCACACGCTGGCTACCGCCATCGGATACCTGACCGCGTCCGGTCACAAGGTCGCCTGTTACGCCCCCAGCACGCAGGCCGTGGACATTCTCAGGCGGGATGGAGCCGAACAGGCGCACAGCGGCCGACGGGCCGCGGGACGTGCCCTAGCCGGTGCGGAAACCGTGCAGCGGCTGTTGATTGATCCCGTCAGGCAGGCCGGCCTCGCCGCCAAGGTTGTCCTGGTGGACGAATACGGGTTGCTCTCCACCCGGCAATTGAAGCAGCTGGTTGATCTGGCCGAAAAGCACCGCGCTCGGCTGGTGCTGGTCGGCGACTCGGCACAGCACAAGAGCGTCGAAGCCGGCGACAGCGCGCGCATCGTCGAAAAAGAATCCCGGGTGACAGTGGCCGAGTTGAAAGAGGTCAGACGTCAGTCGACCAATCCCGCCTATCGCGCCGCCGCCGAGGCCCTCGCGGCCGGCAGAGTGGGAGAGGGCTTGAAACGCCTGGATCGGATGGGAGCGATCATCGAGGTCGAAAACCCCACTGCCCGCCGGGTGCAGATGGTCGAGGAATGGCATGCTGCTTCACAGGAAACCAAGATCGTCCGCGCGCGTGATGGAGTGCAGGAGCGGGCCAAGACCGCCCTGATGGTCGCTCCCACCTGGGCGGAGATCGACGCCCTTAACACCTACGCCCGCCAAAAACTGCGTTCCACCGGCCGGCTTACAGGCGAAGACCAATCCTTTGTTTCCCTCCGCGCGAAGGATTGGACCAAGGCGCAGCAAAAAGATCATCGCAACTACCAACCGGGTGACATCCTCGTTGCCCACAAGGAGACCAAGCATTTTGCCAAGGGGGACGAATTGCCGGTTATCCGCCGGGAAAAGCGTCGCCTAGTGGTCACGCGCAATGGGCAGGAAGTATCCGTGTCCCCTCGTCAATCGGGGCTCGCTTGGACCGTTTGTGAACCGCGGCCGCTTTCAATTGCCACCGGCGACCAAGTGCGGTTGCGGGCCGTCACCCAGACGCAATCCACCGATGGCCGCGCCCGCCGGGTAGCCAACGGCACGATTGTCACCGTCCGGACGGTCAATGCCGCCGGCCAACTGGTGCTCACGGATGGCACGACTTTGCAGACGCGGCAGGTGGTCCACGGCTACGCTCTGACTTCGCACGCCGCCCAAGGACGGACCGTGGACAAGGTCTTCATGGCCGGTGCCGTCTCCCGCGAAGGCCTCTACGTGTCCGCCACGCGGGGGCGAGAGGGCATCCGCGTTTTCGTGCCCGACCGCGCCGCCTTCCTCGACGCCGCCGGGCTCAAAAGCGAGGGGCGGATGTCGGCCACTGAGTTTGCCCGTCAGCATCGGATACAGACTGGCCTGCGGGCCACCCTTGCGCGTGGTTGGCGGCATTGGCAGTGGATGCGGGCCCGCGTCGTCGAGCG
>JBDKHE010000232.1:0-3220 GCA_039797805.1 Verrucomicrobiota bacterium | reverse complement strand
ACGTGCGCTTCAACCACGATTCGGGCAACGGCACCACGCAGATGTTCAACGAGCGCCCGTCCTCCGCCAGCATGGCGGTCTGAATCTGGACACGGGTGCTGTCCGCGCTGAAGGTCGGGTGAATGTGGTCGCGCGCCGTGGTCTTGCTGCCGAGGTCGGCCAGCAAAACGCTTTCGCCACTCGTGAGATCATAAAGCCACAGACGATACAGGAAGTCATCCGCGACCGCCCAGCGTCCATCCGGTGAACCGGCGACATGCCAGACCGAGCGGCCCGGATCGCCCATGGGCACCTGCCCCGCGATCCGCATCTCGCGGGTGCGCAGGTTGACGATGCCCAGCCCGGTCGGATGCTCCCCGGTGCCGTTTTGTCCCCACTCATCGCCCTGCCCCGGTCCGTCATTCTCCGCCGTATTCGCGCCAGGAATCTTGATCCGACGATGGGCAAGGATCGCAATGGCCACCGTGTCCTTGGTGGCGACCGCCTCATGCGTGATCCAATCGTACGAGGCCTCCGGATAAAGCGGGCGCAGGCCCGTGCCATCCGCCATCACCGTCCAAGTGCGCTGCGGTGATTTGCCGCCGGTCTCCCAGCAGAACACAATTTCTCCCGGGACCCAGGGGTTCGTCTGCACATGGCCGATCTGGAAGGGCACCGCGACGATGAAGCTGACTTCGCCCGTCTTGAGATTCATTTTGCCGAGCCCGGTGGGACCGGCCCCCATGTTGCGCGGACCATAATTCTCCTCGAGCTTCGTGCCGGGCGCGAGACGCTTGGCGGACTCCTCCTTGCCGACACGGAAATAGGCAAACTCCTCCGTCGCATCGAGGGCCATGTCGCCACCCGCACCCCACGCGAGCGGGATCGTGCCGCAAACTTTCTGGTATTCGTCCGCCGCCTTGAGGGTGCCGGCGGCGCTGTCGGCAAACAGTTTGCCGAGATCAACCCGGATGATCTGCGCCGGGCCGCGCGGTGGCCCGCGGCGGGCGGGAACGGAAGGCTCGGCCCCGGTCATCGCAGCCGGCGGTTCATCCTGCTCTATGCGCAGGAAATACAGGTTCATGGAATGGTCCGCCAGACACAGCATGCCGGCGTAGCCACCCTCCGTCACCTGCACGATCTCGCCACTCGCCTCGTTCACCGCCATGGCTTCGCCCCGCACGCGGTTGGAACGGAACACCAGCCATTTCCCGTCCGCCGTCCACTGGTGATGGGTCTGATAGATCTTGGAGTCGCCCTGGGCGGCGGTCGTGAGGAAAGTCAGCGGAATCCCCGTGACCGGATCCGGCACGACCTTCTTCTCCGCCGGAAACCGGCTGCCAATCTGTGCCGACAACGGCGACAGCAGCATCAGGCAGCTGGCCAGGATCAGTGTAGCTAAGCGGGAAAAGACGGAATGACTGTAGGGTAGGTTCATTTTAAAAATCTAAGTTCAGTTGAAACACAGAGAGCACGGAGCGCGAAAGAGGCCTAACCCGGGAATCTTACCCCGCTACACACCCCGGCGCTGCGCGCCACCCCTCTTCATAGAGGGGATTCAGAATCTTCGCAGCCGAAGTCCCCTCTATCAAGAGGGGTGCCCGCCAGGGCGGGGTGTGTCGACTTGGATGCGTGCGCAAACGACCCGGCCTTCTGGCCGTTTCATCTAAAGAATTGAGATACATGGGGTGGGCTGACGCTCTAAGTGCAGGCAAGGTGCCTGCACGCCGGGGTATTCCAGCTGCCTTCAGCCGGAGATGCGGACCCTAGCCCGCCTGGCCCTCAGCGCAAGCGGGGCCAGGAGAACTTCTTGGCCGGAGCGTCAGATTTCGGCAGTTCCTCGCCGGCCGCCCGCGCGGCGGCGGCCCGCAGCTTGTCCTTCTTGTTCGGCCTTTTCCCTTTGATACCACCGGTCGGCATGGCCGCTGGCGCGAGCTCCATCGGTTCGAAACCAGGGATCTGCTCACGCGGGACCGCGAGGCCGTTGCGCTTCTCGATCAGCTGGAAGTGATGATGCGTGTCCGCACTGACGAAGCTGATCGCCACGCCACTCTCTCCGGCGCGGCCGGTGCGGCCGATCCGGTGCGTGTAATCCGTCGCCGAGCGCGGCAGATCGAAATTCACGACCACCGGCATCTGCGCGATGTCGATGCCGCGCGAGGCCAGGTCGGTCGTGAGCAGGACGTGGATCTGACCGGCCTTGAAGTCAGCCAGCACCCGCTGGCGGGCCCCTTGGCTGAGCTCGCCGTGAAAGGCCTCGGCCGCGATGCCCGCCTTGCGCAGTTTCTCCGCCACATGCTCGGTCGCGTACTTCGTGGCGACGAACACCAGCACCCGCGTCCAACCGTTTTCCTGCACGAGATGCCTCAGCAACTGCGTCCGCCGCGGCACGTCCACCTCGATGGCCCGTTCCACGATGTCGGGTTTCGCCACGGGTCCGGCCGCGACTTCAATCAGACAGGGTTCGCGCAACAGCCGGTCGGCGAGCGCCTGCACGTCCGGCGGAAACGTGGCGGAGAATAGGAGGCTCTGCCGACGCCCGGGCAGTTTCTCTAGGATCCGTCCGAGCTCCTCGGCGAAACCGAGGTCGAGCAACCGGTCCGCCTCGTCCATTACGAGCATCGACACCGCCGCGAGCGACACCGCGTTGTGATCCATCAGGTCGAGCAGGCGTCCCGGCGTGGCCACGATCACATCGGCGCCGCCTCCCAGCGCCATCATCTGCGGGTTGATCGAGACACCGCCATAGACCACGAGCGTCTTGGTCGCCTGGGGCAGATGCTGGCTGAAATGCTTGCAGGCCTCACCGGTCTGGATCGCGAGCTCGCGGGTCGGACACAGCACCAAGGCCCGCACAAAGCGTCCGCGCTCCCTCCGCCCGTCCGCCAGTACCTGGAGCATCGGCAGCATAAAGGCCGCCGTCTTGCCCGAACCGGTCGGCGCGCAGGCCCGCACATCTTCCCCGCGCAGAATCGCCGGGATCGCGGCGGCCTGCACCGGCGTCGCCTCGCGGTAGTGCTTCTCCCCGATGGCCCGCAACAATGGCTCGGTCAGGCCCAGGGAGGAAAATGACATGACGTCAGGCAACGGAGCCGCGGAGTTGCACCACAATGGTCTTGCCGTTGACCGTCACCTTGTCGCCGACGGCCAGCTTCTTGCGCTTCTGGGTCTCGACCACGCCGTTGAGCTCCACCATCCCGGCCCCGATCAGGATCTTGGCCTCGCCGCCGCTCTCCGTAAG
>JBDKHE010000231.1:0-3792 GCA_039797805.1 Verrucomicrobiota bacterium | reverse complement strand
ATCAACGCCCTCAAGCAGCAGGGCGACCTGAAGACCGTCGCCCAGCCGCGGCTGCGGGCCCTCAACAACCAGACGGCGTTCATCAAAGTCGGCGAGGACCGGCCGTTCTTCCGGCTCCAGCAGTCGACGACGTTCAACCAGGGCGGCACCACCACGCCCTTCAACCAGACGCAGGAGAATTTCACCGTCTCCACCATCACCATCGGGACCATTCTGGCGGTCACGCCGCAAATTGATGCCAACGGGATCATCACCCTCGACGTGCTGCCGGCGATCACGCGGCTGCAGTCCATCGTGACGAGCCCGGACGGACGGCAAACGGCGCCGGTCACGGAAGTGAAGCAGGCCTCGACCATCGTCCGGTTGAAAGACGGCGAGACCGCCGTCATCGGCGGACTGATCTCCGAGGAATCCGGCGATTCCACCCGGGCCGTGCCGGTATTGGGTGCGGTGCCGGTGGTGGGCCGCGCCTTCAAAAGCAAGGCAACCTTACGCAACCGCACCGAGCTCGTGATTTTCCTCACGCCCCGGCTCATCCCCCGCTGATGCTTGATTTCCTCAAAGTGAGCCAACCCGTGGCCGATGTCGGTCGCCCGACCACGGGCGACGACACCACCCGCACCTTCGAGCGGCTGCTGCGCGCCGGCATCGCCGAAGAGGCGAGCGACATTCACTGTGAACCGAAGGAAAACGGTCTGCTTATCCGGTTTCGCCTCGATGGCGAAATGCGCGATCATACGACCCTGCCGCTGCCGCAGCGCGATCCGGTGCTGGCGCGCGGCAAGATTTTCGGCGGGATGGATATCACGGAAAAGCGCCTCCCTCAGGACGGCCGCGCCGTGTTCCGCGAGAATGGGCAAAGGTATCATCTGCGGCTCTCCACGCTGCCCACGGTGCATGGCGAGAGCCTCGTCATCCGGCTCTTGGACCAGACGATGCCGAACCAGTCGTTCGCGGCCTTGGGGCTGGCCCCGGCGCAGGCCGAAGCGTTGCACACGGCCCTTACCGGACCGGCCGGACTCATCTACCTCACCGGGCCGACCGGCTCGGGCAAGACCACCACGCTGCATTCCGCGCTGCACCTGCTGGATCACCGCGACCGCGCGATCCACACGCTGGAGGATCCGGTCGAGTATGAATTCACCGGCATCCGTCAGACGGAAATCCGCGAAAAGATCGGCCTCACCTTCGCCACGTCGCTGCGTTCCCTGCTCCGCCAGAATCCCGACGTGATTTTGGTCGGCGAAACCCGCGACGCCGAGACGGCGCAGCTCGCGATTCGCGCGGCCCTCACGGGTCATCTGGTGCTTTCGACGCTGCACACCAACGATGCGCTCTCGGCCGTGCCGCGGTTGCGCGACCTTGGCGTGGAAAGTTTTCTGCTCGCCGCATCGCTCCGGCTCCTCGCGGCGCAACGACTGGTCCGGAAACTTTGCCCCGCGTGCAAGGCACCGCATCCGGACAACAACCGGCTCCGCGAGCAGCACAAGCTGCCGGAGGCGCAGTTTTTTCACTCGGTCGGCTGCCCCGCGTGCCGGGAACGCGGCTATCGCGGCCGGATCGCCATTCACGAGGTGATCCCGGCGCAGAAGTTTCTGCCGCTCATCGCGGCGAATGCTCCTTTCGAGGAACTGGCCGCGCTCCGCGCCCGCGAGGGTCACGCCACACTGTGGCAGAACGGACTCACCGCCGCCGCCGCCGGACTTACCACCATCGAACAGGTCGCCCGCGTCCTTTGATTTTAACCGGGCCGGAAGGCCCACAACAAAACATCCCATGAAAAACAAACCTCCTCACAATATCCGGGGCTATTCGCTCCTCGAACTGGTCCTCGCCCTTGCCATCATTTCGGTGCTGGTCGGACTGCTCCTGCCCAAAGGTTTTGATGCGTTGCGCAACGCGCGCATCCAGCAGGTCGCCAAGACGGTCGATACCCTCAAGACCGCACTGACCGACTACATCTCGATGCCCGGCGGCAACGGTAGCCTGCCGCGCACCGAGGGCACGGGCATCCCGTGTTCCGGGGCCGCCCTGTCCGGAGCCACCGACACCGCGAAAGGCAACGGCGCGCGACTCGATGCCGTGCTGCTCGGTGTCGGCAAACTGGAAAGACCGCTGTCGCTGCGGATGGGCACGCAGGTCTATGCCTCCACCGGTTCCGGCAACGAGATGGCCTGGAGCCAGGCGGCGCAGGCCTTCATCATGACCCCGGATGCCGCGCCGCTGCGGAACTGGTCGGCCGTGACCCGCGTGGAGGCCCGCACCGCCAATCCCGCGCTGCTGCCCTCGGCCGCCCAGGGGGCCAACTTCCGCCTCGATGGCACGACAAACGGCATCAATGCCAACTATGTCGTCGCCTATCTCGTCATCCCGGCCTGTCCGGCCAAGGACGCGTATGAACTGGCCCTCGCCATGAACGGGGCCCAGTTCGCTCCCGTGGAAGGCGCAGCCTCCGATACGGGCGTGGTCGCCTATGCGGCGCCGGTCAGCGGCGTCACCGACGTGTATATCTACATCATCACCCTCTGAACATGATCACCATTCTTCTCTGGGGCGACCGCTGGTGGCTGCCCCGTCAGAAAATGCCGGTGCCGTTCACCGGTATGGACCAGGCCGCCGCCATGCTGGCCGCGGCGTGGCCCGAAAAGACCCGCCGGCTGCGCGTCATCTACCAGCCGGAGGACTTTGCCACCGTGCCGGCGGCGTGTCCCAACACCAATCGGGCCACCTTGAAGCTCGCCTTGGCCGAGGAGCACCCGGTGGTGTGCCACCCCGGCCTGGTATGGGGCTACGAGCCGATCCTACCCGCTGGGGATTCCTTCGGCACTCTGCTCCACCACGAAACCCGGCCGGCGCTCTTCGCTCTGATCCAGCAACTCGAGGAAGAAGACTTTGAGGTGGACAGCGTCTGGCCGCTGCCCACCTGGCTCAACGCCCTCCCGCCCGACCTGACGGATTCGGGTGCCATCACGATCTTCGCGCTCCACACCGACCGCTTCTGTATCTACCGGCATTCGGCGGCCGGTGCCCGCACGGTCCACTCCGGGCACGGCAGCGGTGCGCTGGAGGCCCTGATCGCGCTCCTGCGCCCGATGGTCGCGGAGAACCCGGCGGAATTCATCCTGTGTGTGGCGACCGATGGCGCGTTGATTGCGACCCTTGAGGAACGCCTGGCGCTGAAGACCGACCACATCGTCGGAATCTTCACCCTGCAGGAGGCGCTGGCCCGACCCGGCTCCTTGCCGCCACAACATCCGGCCCAGTTGCTGCCGCCCGTCCCACGTTTCACCGGTCCCAGGGTGGTGACCGCGGCCACGCTGGTGCTGGCTCTCGTCGCCGTGGCCGGCGCAGCCGGCTATGCGCGCGCCTGGTTCCAGGCCCGGACGCATACAGCGGAGCTGATGGTGGCGCAGCGGCAGTTGCAGGGTGAGGTCGAGCACCTCCGCGCCAACCACGCCGAAATTTCCGCGCTGCGGGCGGAGATCGCCGCGTCGAGCCGGCAAAGCCCACGGGTTGCTGAATTCCTCCGCAAGGTGGCGACCACGGTACCGCCGGAAGCTGTTGTGACCACCCTCCAGGTTACGGCCGGAGCGTTCACGGTGAACGGCTGGGCGAAACCGGGAGCCGCCGAACCGTGGGCCAGACAGCTTGGACCCGACGTCCACTGCGCGTTCCAGCCCGACGGAGCGTTCACCCTCCGGGGCCGCTCGCCATGAAGAGAGTTGTCACAGCCTGGCAGTGGATTACTTTGGTTGGCAGTGTTGTGCTGTGCGGGGGTGTGCTCGCCGGTTA
>JBDKHE010000230.1:0-5668 GCA_039797805.1 Verrucomicrobiota bacterium | reverse complement strand
CGCGGACCTGAAACACGACCCACAGGTCGTCCAGCCGGGCAAGGGTGATGACCGGAAATCCCGCGGGGGCGATTTCGCCCGCGTCGATGAGGAGCGCGGCGACCTCACCGTTCACCGGTGCCTGGATGGACGCCTCGGCGAGGTAGGCTTCGACTTCGGAAACGGCCCCGCCGGCCTGCGACTCGATCGCGGCGGCCGCCTGCTTGTCCTCCTCGCGCGCGCCTTCCTGCGCCATGTTGAAGAGCTCCTTGGCGGCGTGGCTGGCTGCCACGGCGGCTTTGGCTTGGGCGGCGGCTTCGTCGCGGCGCTGTTGCGGCACAATGCCCTCGGCCAGCAGGCGCTCGACCCGCTGCAGCGTGACGGTGGCCAGTTCCGCGGCGGCCTCGGCCCGTTGCCACTGTTGTTCGGCGGCGCGGATCTCCTGCGCACGAGCGCCGGTGTCGGCCTTGCGGCGGACGGCCTGGGCGGCGGCCTGGGCGCCTTGGGCCTGGGTCAGCTTGGCGTGCACCTCGGGGCTTTCGAGGGAGAAGAGCAGGTCGCCTTTGTGCACGGTCTGTCCGAGCCGCACCGCGACCTGGTCCACACGGCCGGCGATCTTGGCGGCGACATCGACTTCCGTGACTTCCACCTGACCCTCGAGCACGAGAGGCTGGGGACGGAAGGCCAAACGCAGGCCGAGGGCGAGAAAGACCACGACGGCGATGCCGCCGACGATGAAGAGGGTGAAACGAAGCTTTTTCATGGGGAGATTTTTTCGGTCGCGGCTTCGGCATAGGCCAGGAAGCGTTCCGGTTGACCGCTGGTTTCGAGCAGGGACGCGAGCGCGACGGTGAAGTCGCGCGCGGCGACGGCACGGGCGCTTTCGGCGCGGAGCAGTGTCAGGCGGGCATCGACCACCTCGAGCGAGGTGCCGAAGCCCTCGCGGAAAGAGGCTTCGCGCACGCGCAGGTTTTCGCGCGCCAGTTCCAGGGTGGAGTTCAATGACGTGTATTGTTCCTGCGCGAGCGCCGCCTCACGGTAGGATTTTTCCACCAGAGTGCGCAGGTTGTTCTGCAGATCCTCGGTGAGCCGGTCGACGCGTCGTTCCAGCAAGCGGGCGGCGGTGAGCCGATGGGTGCGGTCACTGCGTTCGAAGAGGACGAGGCGCACGCCGACCCCGGCGGCCCAATCGGGATCCAGCAGGGTGGTGTCGCCGCGATTCAGTTCCTTCGCGCCAAACAGGTAAACCTCAGGGCGGAGCCGGCCTTTTTCCGCCGCGACCCCCGCAGCCGCTTGGGTGCGACGGGCGGCCATGATTTCCAGGGCGGGATGCCGGGCGGTCGATGCCGCGATAAAGGCCGACATCGGTTCGAGCGGTTGGTCGGCAAGGAAAAGCGGGGAAGCGGGGGCTATGGGATCATTGCGGCCAAACAGGCCGGCGAGTGCGGCCTCGGCGATGGCGACCGCGGCTTCGGTGCGGCGCAGCTCGCGCCAGGCTTCGTCCCGGGCCACCTGGGCGTGGAGACGCTCGGCGCGCGCGATCTGGCCTTCCTGTTCAAGGCGGTTGGCCTGGCGCAGATGTTCTTCCAGCCCGGCCAGGGTTTCCGCGCGCATGCTCCGGATCACGCGGGCGAGTTGGGCGCCATAGTAACGTTGGACAAGTTCGCTGAACAAGGAATTGGCGGTGTGGCGGGCCGTGGCCGTGGCCTCGTCGACGGCGGCACCGGCGGCCTGCTGGGCGGCCTGGATGCGACCGCCGGCATACACCGGCCAGGTGGCAGTGAGTTGCGCGCGGAGAAAGCGATCCTCTTGGACGGTTTCAACAAAGGCCGGGATCATGGCGGAAGGCACGGTCGGATGCAGGGCGAGCACCACCTGCCGGATCGGGTCGAGATCGATCACGATCGGCTGGTCGATGAAGGTGTAGCGGCCCGACACCTCGATCTGCGGCCCAAAGAGGCTTTTGGCGGCGCTACGTTCGGCGACCCGTCGCTCGACTTCGAGTCGCGATGCGCCCACGGCCGGATTGCTGGCCGGCAACTGTTCCAAGGCGGCCTCGATGGTCAGGGTTGTTTCCGCCCCGTGACCGAGATTCAGGGCGATACCGGTCACCAGCCCTAGTAACAGCCGTCGGGTGATGCATGCTTTCGTTTCCACGAAATCACCATCGCGCGTCACATTCTCGGTAACAAGCGGGCGCGCTTGGGAACCGCTGGCGTCGGGGCGCCGATCGTGGCAATTTCGTTTGGGTAGTTTCACTTCTCCCCTAAGGACAGGAAGAAAGGCAACCGGTGTCCGGAGCTAAACAGTGCGTATTCAATTACTAATACATGCACGCACGACAACTCGTTGCCCCGGAGACGCAAATGTACGCGGCAGGTCGCGGCGCAAAAGAGGTGCCCGGCTAGGCTTTTGCCAGCTGGAGCCGGAGAGTTGGCCGGATCCGTTGGTCCCACCCGGCGGGAACCCGGGCTTGCGCGGCGAATTCGGGCCAGCGGGTCACGGCGGTAGTGACTTCCTCGAGGATCGTGGCGGCGCGACCGCGTTTCATCCCGGCCAGCTTGGCGCAGGCCTCGAAGTCGGCCTGCGTGAATCCGTCGCGCTTGCCGTTGAGCGTCATCTGGTGGCGGTCAGTCCACGCGCCGCTGGGATTGTAGCTGTAGATGACATCGTACGCCGGGGCGAGCGACCAGCGCCCGGCCTTGTCCATGAGGAAGGCGATGTTCTTCACGTGATCGTCTTGGTTGCGCGCGACGATGTTGAAGGCCATCCTGCGGAACTGTTGCTCCACGGCTTCCATCGGCAGCTGCAACTGCCGGATGACCATGATGGCCTGTTCGTAGCCGTAGGCGCCGGCCTGGTTGAAATCGTAGTGGGCGAGGGCGCCGAGCGACTGCATGTGCAGCTTTTCGCCGTTGGGCAGGCGGTCAAAGCGTTGCGTCATGAAATGGCGCCGGCCGTTTTCTTCCAGCAGCCGGCACTCGCTCATGTGCACGCCCGCGGCGCGCGCCATGAGGAAGTACGCGTACTCGATGGTGCCGTAGCCCTTGGGGTCCTCGAGCTCCTTGTCCTGGTTGCCGCTGACGCCGTCGAATTTCAGGAGCCAGTAGCCGAAGCCGGGTGCGGCCTCGACCTGACCCGAGCGGACCTCGTTGGACTGGGGGTTCCAGGCGATGACGGCCTTGGCGCGCGCGCCGCCGGCGGAGGTGCCGACGCGCAGAATGTCGTTCAAGGCCTCGCGACGTTCCCCGTCGTCGGCAAAAGTCGCCTGCAAGCCGCGGCGCTGCCGGAGCACCTCGGAGGCCAGTTGCACAAGGGCGTCGATCTCGATCGCGTGCGCCTTGCGCTGCCGCGGGCCGAGCACCGGAGCAAATTCCAGCGCGCCCATTCCGCGCGTGCCGGTGTAGCAGAGGCGCTCGACGGCGTTGAAACTCGCGGGCGACCGGCCCTGCGTCGCGAGCCACGCGTCGATCAGGGCGTTGCCGAACTTGTCCGGCAGCGAGTCCGCGAGCAACCCCGGCAGCCCGTGAAACGTCTCCGCCGCGAGGGCGGGGAACCGGTAGACGCGCTCGTTGAGCGGCATCATCAGCGGCGCCACCTCGATGCCGCTTTGCGCGAAAGCCGGGTCGTATTGGAACGACGCCACCGGGTCGCCGTCGTCGATCGACACGGCCCCGATGGTCCGGCCCCACAGCCGCACCTCGGCGAGGGTGCTCACGCCTTGTCCCCCCAGGTCCACGGACTCTGCGGCGCCTCGGAAACCTGGCCGAACGGCGGTGGCGTGACTCCCGAAGCACGGCGCCGCTGCCGGCCGCGTTGTTTGAGTTGCATCATCGGGCTCGGCGTAGGCTCGGGCAGCAACAGCTCAAAGTGCTCGAGCAGGCCGAGCACGCGGCACACGCGAACGAGGGAGGCGACCTGCATGCCACCATGACCTGATTCCAATCGCTCCAAAGTGCGCTTGGAGATGCCGGCCTGGGTGGCCAACTGGGCCTGCGTCAGGTTGCGCTCCAACCGGGCATGGGCCAGACGCGACCCCAATTCGTTCAGAATGACTTCATCGGTGGATTGATTGGTCATCTTCATAAGTCGTCCAGTAAGGCGGCCAGGGGCGTTTTTTCAACAATAAACGTCTAAAAAGGCGAATAATAGCTATTATATAAATCGTCAAATATGGCTAATAAATGCTATAAAACCCAGATAAGCGCCATATAGGACGAGTTATAATTCAATCAAAATACATATTGGAAGTAGGCTTGAGGTGGTGGCGTCTCTCGCTCTTGCGGCGCTCATTGGGCGCCGGCGGATAGTCATGAGGCTTGCGGGCAAACGAAGAGCTGGTCCCGTCGTGGCATGACCAAACCCGATCATCCGCAGGGCCCGACACCCGGCCTTTACCGTCACTACAAAGGCAATGAATACCGGGTGATTGGGCTGGCGCGGCATTCGGAGACGGAGGAATGGCTGGTGGTATATCAGGCGCTGTACGGTGAACGCGGCCTGTGGGTCCGGCCGGCGGCGATGTTTGACGAGATGGTTGCCGTGGCCGGGAAGAACGTGCGGCGGTTCATGCGGGTGGGGGATTGATGCGACTTACCGGCCGAGGAGTTCGCGCCAAGACGGGTGTCGTGCGAGGATCCACAGGCCGACAATAATCAGCACAAAGGGGGCGGTTCGGCGGGTGATTCGTTGCACCGCGTCGCCTTGGGCCGGATGCCTCACCAGCCAATGGGCCAGTTCGCACCAAGCCAGCGTCAGCAAACCGAACGTCACGGCAATCATGGCGAAGCCTGCGGCGGATTGGACGGCAAATACAGGGATATAGGCACCAAGATTGTCGCTGCCGTTGGCCACCGTGACCACGGTGATGCTCCACCAGCCCAGTGCCGGGGCCGGGGTGGCAGCGTTGGGGCTGGTGAACGATACCCGGAGCATCCAGAGTCCGAGCGCGACAGGAATCAGGCCGAGCAGAGGGATCCATATCACCGGCAGCTGCAGCGTCAGTCGCGCCGCAATGATGCTGATACCTGTCAGAACCGCCATGCCCGTCAGCTGTCCCGTTAGCACCGTGGAAAACCGAGTGCGTGGATCGGCGAAGAAGACCATCAGCAGCACGAGATCGTCTGCATTGGTGCCCACGAAAAGCGGGACCGCCACAAGGGAGGGCACCAACAGGTCTGTAAAGAGGGGCATGGCGCATTAAAGTGAAAATCCCCCCGCCATGGCCAATCCCAAACCTTGCGACGGACTATCGACGGCACCAGACCTGCCAGCGTTCTTTGCCCGCAAAGAGCGGCAGAGAATCGGGCACGGGCAGGTCCTCAATCAGCTCGAAGGCTTCACCAAGCAGGGCATTGATCTGTTCCTGGGTCAAAGGGTGCGGCGGCGGTTCGTCCTCGGGTCCGACAAAGAAAAACCCGCAGAGGCCGCCGCCGGGGGCGATCAGCTCCGCCATTCGTCGGGCGTAGGGCGCGTGAAGTACCGGCGGCAGGGCGCAGAGAAATGTACGCTCATAAACGAGGCTGAACCCGGCCAAGTCCGGCGCTGGTGCGAAGAAATCGCCCTCCCTCACCAAGGCGGCGAGCGGACCGAGCTCCTGCCGGGCTCGCTTCACGGCCACGGCACTGAAGTCGAGGCCCAGCACCGGCCAGCCGCGTTCATGGAGAGCCTTGATCTCATAGCCCGAACC
>JBDKHE010000229.1:0-9988 GCA_039797805.1 Verrucomicrobiota bacterium | reverse complement strand
CCCGCCAAGGCTGCGCAACCCGTCAGATCGACGAGCGAGGCCCGGGGTAAGATGGCTGCTGGTTTCTGCATTCCTGAGGAAGCCGCCTCAAACGAACAACGGCATCAAACAGCACGGGCTTACAGGAAACGACGTCCATCCGCAACCCAGCACCCAATCACAAGCCCACTTAATCCGCGGCATTAGCATCTGCCGTTGCGCCGGCGGGCGGGAAACGCCACGGTGCGCCCACCTCCTTGCATGGCCAACCAACCAACCAGTCCGGCGGGTCCCTGGCGCTGGATCCCCTCGCTCTACTTCAGTCAGGCGATTCCCTACATCGCGGTCGTCGCGCTATCGGTGCCGATGTACAAAAAGCTGGGTGTCTCCAACGCGGACCTCGCCTTCTACACGAGCTGGCTCTACCTGCCGTGGGTCATCAAGCCGTTGTGGTCACCGCTGGTGGATCGCTTCCGCACGAAACGTTTCTGGATCGTGGCCCTGCAGTTTTTCGTCGGCGCCGGGCTGGCCGCGGTCGCGCTCACCGTGCCGGGTCCGGATTTTTTCCGGTGGACGCTCGCGGTGTTCTGGTTGCTGGCCTTCGCCTCGGCCACGCACGATATCGCGGCCGACGGCTTTTACCTGCTTGCGCTGCCGCCGACCGCGCAGGCCGCTTTTGTGGGCGTGCGCAGCACCTTCTACCGGCTGGCCAACATCGCCGGCCAGGGTGGTCTCGTCTACCTGGCGGGGCGTTTGGAAGTTTCCACGGGCGACGTGCGCACCGCGTGGGCCTGGGTATTCGTGCCGCCCGCCGTGTTTTTCGTGCTCGTTGCATTGTATCATCTGTGGGCCCTGCCGCGTCCGACCAGCGACGGCCCGGTGGCGGGATCCGCCGGACTGGCCGTGGATTGGGCGGAGGCCTTCGCGACTTTTTTCCGCAAGCCGGAGATTGTTGCCATCCTCGCTTTCCTCCTGCTCTTCCGGCTCGGCGAGGCGCAGTTGGTCAAGCTGGTGCAACCTTTCTTGCTTGATGCGCGCACCGCTGGCGGGCTCGGCCTGCAGACCTCCCAGGTCGGCGAGATCTACGGCACCTACGGGATCGCCGCGCTTACCCTCGGCGGCATTCTCGGCGGACTCGCCATCGCACGCTACGGTCTCAAGCGCCTGCTCTGGCCGATGCTGGTCGCGATGCATGCGCCCAACCTGGCCTACGTGTGGCTCGCCACCACCCAGCCGACCGCCCCGATTTTGATCGGCGGCGCGGTGGTGGTGGAGCAATTCGGCTACGGCTTCGGCTTCACCGCGTACATGGTCTTCATGATGATGATCGCCGATGGCGCGCACAAAACCGCGCACTACGCCATCGCCACGGGATTCATGGCCCTCGGCATGATGCTGCCCGGCATGTTCTCCGGCGGCATTCAGGAACGACTCGGCTACCCGATGTTTTTCGTCTGGGTCTGCATCGCCACCCTGCCCTCCATCCTCGCCACCGCGCGCATCAAGGTCGACCCGGCGTACGGAAAGAAAGCCGGCTGACGGCTGCGCGCGGGGTGCCGACGGCTTTTCTCAAAGATCAGGTTGATTGGTCGGATCCGACTGATCGGACAGACCTGCCCCAACCACTCCGATGCCCGAAGTGCGGTGGGCTCACCGCGCTGCGCACCGCCAAGGCTGGCAAAACGCCCGGCAGCCACTTCTGGCGGTGCACGTCCTATCCTGCGTGCAAGGGCATCGTACCGCTCTAGCCGAAGGCGGCCGGCTCATCCGCAGAATTCGGCCTACGGGTGCCCGACTATTTTTTCCCAGTCAAACGCGGGGCCGGGGTCGATCTTGTTTTCCTGAATGTGGAAATGGCCGAGGATGCCCTGGTATTTCTCCAACACGGCATCGGGCAGTTTGTGGGTGATCAAGTGTCCGGCGGCATTGCGGGGATAGTCGCACTTGATCAGGGGAAAGACGCGGCAAAGGGTTGCGGTCAGCTTGGCCAGCGCCGCGTATTGCTCGGGCGTGTAGTCATACTGGGTGAGCATCCGGCCTTGCACGATGCCGCGCACCGGGGCCGGCCGCGCCGGGCGGGCGACAAAGTTGGGTGTGTGGATTCGCGTCTCCTTCACTTCCTTGGGCGGCTTGATCCGCACCTTGCCGGGAATATCCGCCTGATACCATTTGGCGAGGGGCTGGGTTTCCTTGGGTGGAAAGGCGCCCACGTTGGCGATCTCGATGCCGATGGAACGGCTGTTTGAGGTGGTCGCGTGCATCGCCCGGGCCTCCAGGTCAATGGGTTGATAAATCGTGCCGTCCACATCGATCATGAAATGGATGCTCAGGCCGCGCTGCTCGAGGGCATCAAAGCAGATTCGGCTGAGTCCGGCCTGATCGTAATGCAGCACCAACTGGTCGACATGACTTTGGAGCGAGGCCAGCCCGGCCGGGATGGCTTTCCGGGGTTCCTTGTCGCCCGGCGGCGCCGGCCACTGGCGCACGTCATACGTTTTGGGTGAAGCCCGATAGGCGCCCTTCTCCAGCCACGTGACCACGTGGGTGCCGGTGACGAAGCGCTGGCCGGCCACAATGATCACGTCGCCCAGCGGGATGGGCGGCTTCGGTGCCTCGACCGGCAACACGGGAGCGACGACCTTGGTTGAGGGCGCGGGGGTCGGCGCCGGGGCGGGCGGGGGTGCGTGCTGGCATCCCGCCAGCAGGGCCATCACCAACAACCAGATCGCGCCCGACCTGTTCCGGTCCCGGTCGTCGCTAAACCTGTACGGGAAACCCATGTTTGCGCAACGTCCGGTGCAGTTCGCGAATGTGCTGGTGGTCGCGGGTCTCGACGGTGCAGACCGCGTTGACGGCCGAGACATCGGGGCCGCTGAAGGCGCGATCGTGCGTGATGTCCTTGATGCTGGCGCCACTCGCGGCGATCACGCGGGTGAGTTCCGCCAGTCCGCCCGGCCGGTCGCTGATATGCACGGTGAAGCGGTCGAGCCGGCCGTCGTGGACGAGACCTTTCTCGATCACGCGGCTGAGGACGGCGGGGTCGATGTTGCCGCCGCAGATGGTGAGGACGACATTCTTGCCACGCAGTTCCGGCAGCAATCCGGCCATGAGCGCGGCCAGCGGGGCCGCGGCGGCTCCCTCGACCACGATTTTCTCCAGCTCGATCATGCGGAGAATCGCCAGGGCGATCCAGTCCTCGCTCACGCGGACCACGCGGTCCAGCCGCTCGCGGGCGAGGCCGAAGGCGTTGTCGCCCACGCGCAACACCGCGAGACCGTCGGCGAGCGTGGCGCGGCGCGGGATCGTGACCGGGTGCCGGGCCTTGAGCGCGGCGGTGAAACTGGCCGTCGCCATCGACTCGACCCCGATGACCTTGATCCGCGGGCGCAGGGCCTTGACGGCCACGGCAATGCCCGCAGCCAGTCCGGCGCCACCGATCGGGCAAACGATGGCGTCGGCCTTCTTCACCTGTTCCATGATCTCCAGCGCCATCGTGCCCTGCCCAGCGATGATATCCGGGTGGTCGAAACCGTGGATGTAAGTGAGTCCTTCCGTCTCCACCAAGGCATCCGCCCGGGCGCGCGCCTCGGCAAAGTCGCGGCCGGCGATCACCACGCGGGCCCCGAGTCCGCGGCAGGTGCTCACCTTGATGAGCGGCGCGTAGTCGGGCATCACGACGGTGACGGGGATGCCGAGCAGCTGGCCGTGGTAGGCGAGGCCGAGCGCGTGGTTGCCGGCGGAGGCGGCGATCACGCCGCTTTTCTTGCGGGACGGGGAGAGTCGCAGCAGCGCGTTGCGGGCGCCGCGTTCCTTGAACGAGCCCGTGCGCTGGAGGTTGTCCAGTTTGCAGAAGATCCGGGACCCGGTGATGTCGGACAACGGGATGGATTCAGGGCAAGGTGTGGCCACAACCCCGTCGGCGATGCGGCGCCGGGCGGCACGAATGGCGGCGAGGGTGACGGGGTTCGAAGTAATGCAAACGAGGCTAGCGGCCGCCGGCACTCGCGCAACCCAAGAGGCAGCCCGCGCGGAAAGGCGAATAGCGTTGCTGTCAGTACCCAGAGGGATACAGAGCTTTCACATCACCGGGGGTTGAACTTGTTGCCAGCCATCAGGTCCGCCAAGATCCGCGGTCGTTGCGTCCCACCACCATGTACCAGGTCACTTTTTCCGAACAGAGCATGCGCGAGCTGAACCGGCTCGACAAACTCGTGCAGCTCGAAGCCATCGAACCGATCAGCAAGATCCGTCCCACGGATCTCGCCAACCCGCGCGAGCCGCTGGGCCGTTTCACCCGGGGCGAACGCACCTTTTACCGGCTGCGGGCCGGCGAGTTCCGTTTCTACTTCACAGTGGAGGGCGACAACCTCCACACCCACTACATCCTCCACAAGGATTCGCTGGAAGACGTGCTCTTCCGCATGAAACTGCCGGTCTCCGAGCAACAACTGTTTGAGCAGCACTCGAAGTTCTGGAAGTACCTCGACAGCCTGACCAAGTAGCCGCGCCATGTCGGACCTCCAGAACCGCGAGAACCCCTACAACGTCACCCAGGCGAGCCGGATCTATTTCCTGCCGAACCTGATGACCGCAGGCAACCTGTTCTGCGGCTTTGCGGCCGTGATCAAGTGCATCCAGGCGCGCCTGCTCACCGACGGTGGCGAGTATCTGGCCCTCCACCCGAACCACCAGTGGATGACACTCTACACGCAGGCGGTGTGGCTGATTCTGGCGGCGGTGATCTTCGACTCGCTGGACGGCCGGCTGGCCCGCATGGGCGGACGCACCTCCCTGTTTGGCGCAGAGTTTGATTCGCTGGCGGACGTCGTGTCCTTCGGCATGACTCCCGCCCTGATGGTGTTTTTCCTGATCTTGGCGCCCCGCGAGGAGTTCCAGTGGTTCCGGGAGCTCGGGTGGATCATCGCCTTCATCTACCTGCTCTGCGGGGCGGTCCGCTTGGCGCGCTTCAATGTCATCACCAACCCCCTGCTCCACCGCAACGAGGCGGAATCAAGCAAGGATTTCGTCGGTCTGCCCATCCCCGCGGCGGCCGGCACCGTGGCCTCGCTGGTGCTGTTGCTGTTGAACCTGACCGCCAACGCCAAGGAGCTCCGCCAGTGGGCGCTGGCCCTCCCCTTCATCCTCATTCTCGTGTCCTTCCTGATGGTGAGCACCATCCGCTACCCCAGCTTCAAGCAGGTGAATTGGGAGACGCGCACGCGGGTCCGCACCCTCGTGATCTTTTTCATCGGCCTCATCCTTGTCATCCGCCTCCAGGAGGTGGCCCTGTTCTTCGTTTTCCTGAGCTACATCGCCTACGGTCTGTTCGCCCACTACCAGCGGGTGGTGCGCCACGCCCAGATGCGGGCGCTGCGCCGAAAGGTTGTGAAGATGAAGCAGGGATCTTCCGAATAACTTTTTCCTGTGAACAACCCCGAGGTTATTGGCGCTTATTCAGACCGGCCTCACAGCCCGGTTCGACCGGTTTTTCGCTCGGTGGATGCGCAGTTGCTCTGAAACTCGCAGACCATAATAATACGAATACTTCCTTATTGAATACCTCTCTAATCATTATTTGTTAGCTAAGTACTCCAACCACCTCTTCGTCTGATGAAATTCAAAATCAACCGCGACCATTTCAGCAACGGCCTGGCCCAGGTCCTCAATGTCGTCGGTTCCAAGGCCGCGATGCCCATTCTGAGCAACGTGCTCATCGAAACGGAGAAGGACTGCATCTCTCTCACGACGACCAATCTCGACCTCGGCATCCGCTGCAAGATCAAGGCCGAGGTCAAGGAAGGTGGCTCCGTCACGCTCCCCGTGAAGCGACTGGCCACGATCGTCCGCGAGCTGCCCAACGTGGACGTCTCCTTCGATTCCACCGCCGCCCATCAGGTGAAGATCGCCTCCGGTGGTTCCAATTTCCGCATCATGGGCATCGGCGCCGAGGAGTTTCCGAAGCTGCCGGATTCCGGTGACGACAAGGCCTACACCCTCGATCAGGCCGAGCTGGCCACGATGCTGGGCAACGTCGCCTACGCGCAATCCACGGACGAGACCCGCTACATCCTCAACGGCGTGTATTTCAACTTCAAGGAGGGCAAGCTGGCCCTCGTGGCGACCGACGGCCGCCGCCTCGCCTTGGTGAGCAAGGATCTGGAAGTGCCGGCCGCCAGTGCCGGGGCCATCATCCTTCCGGCCAAGACGGTGTCCGAACTGCTCCGCCTGCTGGGCAAGGGCGCGAAACTCCAGATCGCCTTCAATGACCGCCGCGCCGCCTTCCAGATTGAGACCGGCAAGGAATCGGGCGGACTCACCGACAGCATCTATCTGTTCTCCAAGGTGGTGGAGGGTAATTACCCAAATTATCACCAGGTTATTCCCAAGGAGACCCACCAGCGGATCAAGCTGGAGCGCGAGTTGTTCCTGCAGTGCGTGCACCGTGCGGCCCTCGTGACTTCCGAGAAGTCCAATTCGGTGAAGATCAAGCTGAGCGCCAACCTGCTGGAGATCACCGCCTCCTCACCAGATTTCGGCGAGGCGCATGAGTCGATGGCCATCTCGTACAGCGGTCCCGACCTCCAGGTCGCCTTCAACCCGCAATTTGTGATGGATCCGCTCCGTGCCCTGACCAAGGACGAGGTTTTCTTCGAACTGAAGGATGAGGTGAGCCCCGGCGTGTTCAAGACGCTGGAGAGCTTCGTCTGCGTGATCATGCCGGTACGGCTGAGCTAAGCCGTGCAATCCGCGGCGCAGGCCGCGATCCTTTCCATCATGTCCGAGGTACTGTCAGTGGTTCTCGCCCCGGCGGTCGCGGTTTTGTTGCTGTTGTTCTACATCAACCTGCGCCTCGCCTCGCCCTTGCTGGCCATTCCGATCCGGTGGCTGCGCTGGATCCTGTTCGCCCTTTTCTGTGCGCAGGCCAACGAACAGCTGCCCCTGGTGGAGCGCCCGGCGTGGGTGGTGGCCTTGGCGGCGTTTCTCATCTGGTTCCTCATCGAATCAGCCTTCAATTGGTTCAAGGTGAGCGCCATCAGCCTCAGCCCGCTGCCCCTTTTCCCGCGCTATGTGGTGAACAGCAGCGGCGATGAGTGGCCCACGCAGAAGCGGTTGCTCAAGGTGCGCGACTGGTTGCGTGACCACGGTTTCACCCCCGTGCAGGCGCTCAAGGCCGAGATCGGCGGCGGCATCTGGCTGCGCACCTCCGTCCACCACAACCGCGAAAACACCATCCGCCTGCACACGCTGTTCGTGCCGCAGGAAAGCGGGGCGATCACCGTGTGTTTCAGCCTGTCGACCCCGACCGAGAGCGGCCGCCGCTACGTGACCGACAACCTCTACATTCCCTTCGGCGGCTTCTATCCGGAGAGCTGGCATGTCGACCGCGTGCCCTGGCGGCGCAACCTCGCCGCCCTCGTGGAGCGCCACAACCGCCGGCTCCGTGAGGCGGGTGAACAACCGGTGGCGTGGGCGACGAGCCCCATCGACGACATCAACCAGCAGCAGCAACAGATGGAAATGGTGAATACCGAGCTCGGTTACCTGCTGCCGCACCCGGATCGTGAGGAGTACGGGAAGATCACCCCCGAGGGCCGTTTCCGTGTCTGGAAGGAAGCCTGGCTCCTCGACTACTTCGGTGTGGCGCAACGTTACTGACCGCCTGTTCCGCGGCGGGCTCGGCCCGGCCCTTTCCCTGACCTTGTTGGTGGCGGCGGTTTTCTGGCCGGCCTTCGGCTATGATTTCGTCCGGTGGGATGATCCGGTCAACGTAACCCACAACCCGCTGATCACCGAGCCGTGGTCGTGGGAATTGGTGGCCAAGCTTCTGAACGGCGACACCGCCCTGCGCTTCAAACCCCTGCCGTGGCTCCTTTATCGCGGCATCCATGCAGGTTTCGGCTTCAACCCCGCAGCCTGGCACGGGGTCAGCCTCCTGTTGCACCTCGGCGCCGTGCTCCTCTTCCGACCGGTGTTGAAACGTCTGCTGCTCCGGTTGCGATCCGGTTTGCCGGAAGGCACGGCCGGTGCCCTGGCCTGGGCGGGTGCGGCGATGTGGGCGGTGCACCCCGCCCACGTGGAATCCGCCTGCTGGGTGACAGCCACACCCTATCCCCTGATGGTGATTTTTCTGCTCGGATCGTTTTGGTGTTATCTCCGGGCCATCGAAACGGCGGACGCGGCCGCCGCGCGGAGCGGTTTCGTCTGGGCCTGGTTGCTCGCGGGGGCGAGTTATCTCACTTATCCGGTCGGCGCGACCTATGGGCTGTGGCTGATGGCGGCGGACATCTGGATTTTCAGGATCGCGCCCTCCTGGCGAAGCCCCGGCCGTGCAATCGGCCGCTGGTTGGGCCGGCACGCGCTCTTCCTGATGCCCGCCTTGGTGAGCGTGTACATCACTTGGAAAAGCAGCTCGGCCACGCCGTGGCTCTACCCGGCGCCGCCCACGCTGGCGGAAGTGGATTTTTTTGTGCGGCTCAAGATGGGGGCGGCGATGTTGGGCTCAGTCTGGACCGATCTGCTCTGGCCGTTTGGGCAGACACCCAACAACCCGATGCTGCCGGCCTGGCGGGTGGACAGTCCCCTGATCCTGACCTTGGCCTCGCTGGTCGTTTTGGGTCACGCTGCCGTCTGGTTGGGCCGGCGGCGGTGGCCGGCGACCACGGGCGTGGTCCTTGGCAGCACCGCGCTGGCGCTGCCGGTTTTGGGCCTCGCCCAATGGCCGCACTGGGCCGTGGCGGACCGGCACGTCTATCTGCCGCATCTGGTATTGATCGGCGCATTCGTCCTGCTGCTGGTCCCGCGCGCACAGCCGGCTGCGGTGAACCGTCTTCGCGTGCCGGCCTTGCTCGTGCTGGTCGGCGCCTTGGCTTGGCTCGGTGGGAGGCAGGTGCGCATTTGGCAGGACACGGACACGTTGTTCGCCTACCTGGAGCAGCAACCCGCGTTTGCATGGAATCCGGGTCAACAGGCCTACATCTATCAGCTCTGGGCGGCGCACGCCCAGGAACAAGGGAGGCCCGACGAAGCCCGCGCCCGGTTTCAGCAAGCTCGGCACACCTTGCAGGAAGGTGCGCTCCAGGCGGCGGCGCGGGGGGCCTTGGGCGAGGCGGTCGATCTTTCGAGGATGTTGGAACAGGCATTCGGACTCCCCCCGCTGCTGAGACGGGAGCGGGCGCGGTGGTTGCTGGCGCTGAACCGTTTGAACGAGGCTGGCGATGATCTTCAGAAAACCCTGCAAGCCTGGCCCGAGGACGCCGATACCCAGGCCTTGATTCAAGAGTGGCAACAACGACGCAGACCCGCTTCCGCCAATCATTTGTGAAAACCCGACGGGCACGGAAAAATGCTCGTCTCACCGGCCGGTCGCGTTAACACACACGGTATGCTGTTGTTCGCCGTAAGTGCTCTGGAAAAGATGCAGACCCTCAAGCCCGAGGTCTGGTTCAAGATCGGCATCGTGGTCGTGGCGTTCATTGTCGTGGTGATTTTGGCCCGACGGATCATGCAGATGAACAAGATCATTGCCGGTGTCGTGGTGTTTGTCGTGGGCAGCGTGGTGTTCTTTTCCTGGGTCTATAACCGCAATGAACCCAAGTTTATGACCCCGATTGTGGAGAAGATCGCGCCGTTTTTCCCGAGTGCCGGAGCTTACAACGCCAAGCAGCAGAAGACGCCGAAGCCCTGAGTAGGACGGCCCCTCCGGACAGGTAGCCCGGCTACTGGCCGGATTTTTACCGGAATGCGGTCGGGTTATTACGCTGACCGGGCAAAATCAGGTTGGTCTTTGCCACCCCAGCCGCTAATCAATGTGTTCTTATGGCCAAAACGCATTCTGACATCGGACTCATCGGTCTCGCCGTGATGGGTCAGAACCTTGCCCTCAACATAGCCGACCACGGCTTCCAGATTTCGGTGTACAACCGCACGGTCGAGAAGACCGAGAAGTTTGTCGCAGAAAACCCGAACACGCCCGGCGGTCTCGTCGGCGCCAAGACCCTTGAGGAGTTCG
>JBDKHE010000228.1:0-4413 GCA_039797805.1 Verrucomicrobiota bacterium | reverse complement strand
CCCGCGCCCTGAAGCTCATCCCTGGCGGCGTAAACTCCCCCGTCCGGGCGTTCCGCTCCGTCGGCGGCGCGCCGTTCTTCACCAAGTCCGCCCAAGGCGCGACGCTCACCACGGCCGACGGCCGCGAGCTGATCGACTTTGTCTGCACCTGGGGGCCCGCCATCCACGGACACAACCACCCGCGCATCAAGGCTGCCATCGCTGCCGCGCTGGACAAGGGCACGTCCTTCGGCACGCCGAATCCCTACGAGGTCGAGATGGCCGAACTGATTGTCTCGTTCTTCCCTTCCATCCAAAAGGTCCGCATGTGCAGCAGCGGCACCGAGGCAACCATGTCCGCCATCCGCCTGGCCCGCGGTTTCACCAAGCGTGACAAAATCATCAAGTTCGCCGGGTGCTACCACGGCCACAGTGACTCCCTGCTCATCAAGGCCGGTTCCGGCGCCCTCACCCACGGCAATCCCGACAGCGCCGGTGTGCCGGCCTCATTCGCCCGGGAGACGATCGTCGTGCCCTACAATGATCCGGTCGCCCTCGAGGCGGCATTTGCCGCCAATCCCGGCCAGATCGCCGCGGTCATCATCGAGCCGTACATCGGCAACACCGGTTTCATCAAGGCCGATCCGGGCTACCTGCAACACGTGCGGGCCGTCACCGCCAAGCATGGCACGGTGCTCATCTTCGACGAGGTCATGACCGGCTTCCGCCTCGCGCGCGGAGGCGTGCAGGAACTGGAGAAAATCACCCCCGACCTGACGACCCTCGGCAAGATCATCGGCGGCGGTCTGCCGGTGGGCGCCTTTGGCGGACGCGCCGACATCATGGATCACCTGGCCCCGCTCGGGCCGGTCTATCAGGCGGGCACGCTCAGCGGCAACCCGCTCGCGATGGCCGCCGGCATCGCCCAGCTCAGATTGCTCGACGAACTCGACCCCTATGCCCGCCTCGATGCGCTCGGCCGGCAGGTTTGCCAAGCCGCCCAAGTCGCCGCCAAGGCGAAAGGCCTGCCGCTGCAGACCCCGCAGGTCGGCTCGATGTTCAGCCTGTTCTTCACGTCCACCCCGGTGCGCGACATGGACAGCGCGCTGTCGTCCGATGCCAAGGTTTTTGGCCGGTTCTTCAACGCCTGCCTGGCCGGCGGCGTCTATCTCCCGCCCAGCGCGTATGAATCCTGGTTCCTCAGCACGGCCCACGAGGGTCCGGCCATCGACCGCGCTTGCGAAGTGATCAGTTCGGCCATAAATTCCATCTAAGAATTCCACGATCGCACCGTTTATCTATCCAGCATGAAACTTCTTCAGTCCAACAGCCTGGTCGCCCGACTTTGCCTGTTTGGTCTGTTGCTCAGTTTTCCGGTTCTGGTCACGGCTCAGCCGGTCAACGCACCTCTGCAGGCCTTGGACGATCTGCGGCCCGGCATGCCAGGCGAGGTGTGGACGGTTTTCAAAGGCCACACCCCGGAGCCCTTTGCGGTCGTCGTGACCGGGATCCTCCGCAACGCCCTCGGTCCCGGGAAAAACCTGATCCTGTGCGAGCTCACCGACCCGCGCGTGCAGTCGATGGGCGCCGTGGCCGGCATGAGTGGCAGTCCGCTCTACGTGGAAGGCAAGCTTGCCGGCGTGCTGTCCTACCAGATCCAACGTTTCGAAACCGTGCGCTACGCGGGCTTCACGCCGATCAAGGATCTTTTGGAGGTCAGCTCTCTGCCGGCTTCGCGCGACGGTTTCAACCCGACCCCCATCCCGATCAAGGGCAATGCCACTGCCCGGTCCGCCAACCTGCCCGAAGCCATCACTCCGCTCTCACCGGCCTTTGCCACTGGCGGACTCTCCCCGGAGATCGCCGGCCTGCTTGGCCACCAGTTTCAATCGCTCGGCCTGGCCTTTAACGCCCTGGGGGGCAGCGAGGCGGGCAACGGCGAGACGACCGTCGCCACCGGCGAAGCCGTGCCGCACCTTCAACCCGGCGGCGTGGTCGCCGTGGCCCTCGCGGTCGGTGACATCACTATCGCGGGCACCGGCACGGTTTCCCATGTCGATGGCAACCGCGTGCTCGCTTTTGGTCACCCGATGATGTCCCTGGGCGCCACGGAACTGCCGATGGCCTCGGCCGAGGTTGTTACCATTCTTCCGAGCCAGCTCAATTCGATCAAGGTCTCCAACACGGGGAAAATCATCGGCTCGTTCAGCCAAGACCGTCTCTCCGGCATCTATGGAGAGATCGGTCGGCAACCCGCCATGGTCCCCGTGGAAATCAACTTCCCGGCGCGCCTGAATCGCAAGTCGCTGCACTTCTCCGTCGTCCGTCACGAGCAGGTGCTGCCCATCATTGCGGCCACCGGTCTGGCCCAGGCCGTGAGCGGTTCCAACGAGTCCGGTTTCACCCGGGGCTTCCGCGTGACCACGCAGGTGGAGTTTCCGGGGACCGCCCCGGTGTCGGTCAACCAGATCTATCCCGGCCCGCAGGGCTTCAACCAGGGACTCACCGATTTCGTGGCGAATCTCTCGCTCTGGCTCTTCAATCCCTACGAGCGCGTCTTCCCGGAAAGCATTCGCTTCACCGTCGAGGACACGCCCGAGATTCCTCAGGGTATCGTCGAGCAGCTCCAATTGTCCCGGAACGAAGCCGGGCCCGGTCAACGGGTCGACCTGAGCCTCGGCTGGCGCGGCTACCAACGCGCCCAGGCCACGGAATCCCTCGGGCTCGACATCCCGCGCGAATGGGCCGGCAAGGACCTTGAGGTGATTGTCACGACCGGTCCGGCGCTGGACGAGCTCACCGGCCACTCGCGCGCGGTACCCATCGCGCAGCTGCGCAGCTTTCAGGAGTACATCTCCGCCCTCCGCGAATTTCGCGACTCGGATGGGCTGTATGTCGCAATTGTGGAGAAAACACGCCTGCTGACCGACCAGCGCGCCACCACCGCCGAGATGCCCGGCTCCCTCGAAAGAATCGCCCGCGCCGCCGATGAGGCCCGCTTCCAGCGTCGCGATGTGCTCTCGCCCCTGTGGGAGCGCCATGTGCTTCCCGGTATGTTGTTCAACATCATGCTTCGTAAACCGCTCACCGTGACCGACTGAGTTCGTCACTCGCTGGAAGATCGGTCTCCGGATCGACCGCGTCCGGCAATCGTCATCTTCTTCGTCCTCCTCCTTCCCTTCATGTCCTCCCGTCCCTCCGCCCTGTTCGTGTCCTGCCTTTGTTTTGCGGCGATGAGCCTGGGCCTCTCCGCCGACCCGCTCACCAAACAACAGGAGATCGATTTCGGTCGCGATGTCGCGAGCCGCAACCTGAAGGGGCTCGCCACCCGTTCGGACGGACGCCTCCTGCCGGGACCGGTCTTCACTGATCTCACCGGCCCGAAGATCGGGGACATCCTGTGGACGCTCAAACCCCTCGGGGCCGAACGCATCCTGTTGAAGTCAGCCCAAGGCGTCACCGATCGCGTGGGCAGCTATCGGTTTCTCGTGGGCACCGGTCCGGAAGGCAAGGTGCAGGAGGTCACCCTCAAGCCCGGTGAAACGACCTACACGGTGCGCGAGGTCGCCGACGTGGCGGAGACCCACGCCATCGCGTTGCTCCCGCTGCCCAATGGCGATCTCCTGATCGGCACCTCCCCCACCGCCGCGCTCTACCTTTACCGCAACGGAACGGCGTTGGCGCGCGTCCCGCTGCCGGCCGACTCGGTCTTCGATTTCCTGCCCTTGCCCGACGGCACCGTGCTCGCGGGCACCGGCAATCCGGGCAAAATCTATCGGCTCGATCTCGCCAAGCTGGCCAAGGCCGGCATCATCGACGGCAAGGTCGGCAGCGATACCCTCCTCGCCGACCATGGCGTCACCCTCTTTGGCGAGATCCGTGATCGCAATGTGCGACGCATCGCCCGCCTGACCGATGGGGCCATCATCGCCGGTTCCTCGCCCAAGGGGAATGTCTACCGCTTTGACGCCACGGGCGGCGCGCCGGTCTTCCTTCAGGAGAACCGTGATGCGGAGGTCGTCGATCTCCTGACGCAGCCCGACGGCAGCTTCTACGCCGGCATTGTCTTCACGCCGGGGGACACGTTTCGACTCGCCAAAAGCCCCGACGCCAAGGACGACGCCAAGGATATTCTGAAGGAGAAGGACGCGCCCAAGAGCGGTTTCGCCGGTCGCAGTTCGGTGGTGCGCTTCCCGGCGGACGGCTTTCCTGAACCCGTCATCGGCAAAAACGGCCTCTCCCTTTACCGGCTCGCGCAACAGGGTGATTCCTTGCTCCTGACCGCCGGGGAACTAGGTGATGCCCTCGGCTATGATCCGGTAGCGCGGCGCACCCTCACCTATGCCGGCAGCGCCTCGGCCCAGCTCAACGACATCGCCCCTCTGGCCCAGGACAGTTTCCTGGTCCTCCGCAACAACGCTCCCGGGCTGGCTG
>JBDKHE010000227.1:0-5027 GCA_039797805.1 Verrucomicrobiota bacterium | reverse complement strand
CCAGCATTTCCCGCCGGCCAAGCTGTTTCTCGAAAAGGGTTTCAACGTCGTCTGTGACAAGCCCGTCACGCTCAACCTCGCGGAGGCGAAGAAACTCGCGGCGGTCGTGAAGCGCACGAAGAAGGTCTTCGTCCTCACGCACAACTACACGGGCAACGCCATGGTGAAACAGGCGCGCGCCCTCGTGGCCGCCGGCCACCTCGGCAAGATCCGCAAGGTCGTCGTGGAATATCCGCAGGGCTGGCTGTCCACCCGGCTCGAGGCCACCGGCCAGAAGCAGGCGGCATGGCGTTCGGACCCGAAGAAGAGCGGCGCGGCGGGCGCGATGGGCGACATCGGCACGCACGCCGAGAACCTCGCGCGCTACGTCACCGGCCTGCACATCGCCGAGCTGTGCGCCGACCTCACCAGCTTCGTGCCTGGCCGGAAGCTCGACGATGACGGCAACATCCTTGTCCGCTTCAAGGGCGGCGCCAAGGGCGTGCTGCACGCCTCGCAGGTTTCCGTCGGCGATGAGAACAACCTGAGCATCCGCGTCTGGGGCGAGAAGGCCGGGCTCGAGTGGAAGCAGGAGCACCCGAACGAGCTGGTCGTCAAATACCCCGACAAGCCCGCCGAGACCTGGCGTCGTGGCAACGGCTACAACGGCGCCGCGGCGAAAGGCGCCACGCGCATCCCGCCCGGGCATCCCGAGGGTTACCTCGAGGCTTTCGGCAACATCTACCGCGAGGCGTTCCGCGCCATCGCGGCCGGGGTGGCGGGCAGGAAACCGCCGCGCGACCTGGATTTCCCGACCATCGCCGACGGCATCGAGGGCATGCAGTTCATCGAGACCGCCGTGCGCAGCGCCAAATTGGGCGCGCGCTGGGTCAAATTTCCGCGATGAGCATTGTCGAGTGGCTGCCGCGAAGCTGTAGGGCCGCCGCTTGTCGGCGCGCCGGGTTCCATTCGCGGAGAGGCACGTCGACAAGCGACGGCCCTACATTGCGGAAATAGCATCCGGACAATCCCCATGTCCTTGATCACCCCCGACCAGCTCAAGAAGAACTACGATGTCATCGTCGCCGGCTCCGGGGCCAGCGGGGGCCAGAGCGCCTACACCCTGACCCTCGCGGCATCAAGGTGCTCATGTTCGAGGCCGCGGACCAGGCGACGTTGCGCGGGGCCGGCACCCCAGACAAGCTGTTCGGTTTCCACGAAGCGGTTATGATCTTATGATAAAAGCCAAGAAGTTACGGGTGTTTGGCATCAAGCCCCTGTTGCGCGCGGCGCTGACTATGGTCACCAGCGCGGCTTTGGCCGCAGTCGGCGACGACTGGCCGGTTTACCTGGGCGATGCGGCCGGCTCGCATTACTCGAGCCTCGATCAGATCAACCGTGGCAACGTGGCCCAACTCGCCCCCGCTTGGACTTTCCACACCGGGGGCGCGTCGAAAAACAGCCAGACCCAGCGCAATCCACTTTGCCCATCAAGGCACCCGTAAACAGCAGATTGCAAGAGTCGAAACCCACTCGTGGCTCACTGGATCGATTCAGCAATGAGCCGGCGAGCCGGACGGCAGCTCAACCCGCATCCCCAGGAATCTCATATTGATGACTCTTTTTGACGGAGTGCGGGAAGCGGCTCGACCTACTCGATGCGCGCGGAGTGTTCCTTTTGGAGCACATGAAGCTGATCGATGATCGTTGCGAGACGCGCGCCAGCGGGTGTCAACCGATATTCCACATGCAATATCGCCCCAGAATAGTCTTCCCGGATGATCAAACCATATGCCAGCAACTTGCGCAGTCGCTCGGCGAGAACCTTTGTCGAGATACCCGGAATGTAACGCTCAAGTTTGCCGGGACGGGTGACCCCGCGCATGATCGCGCCGACGACAGCTGCCGACCATTTGCAGCCCACTACGTCTTCGAGACTCCGATAAGCGGAGCGCTCGACGACAGTGAAATGTTTCGGTTTCATCAGCCTGAAACTACGCAACTGCCACACATCCGTCGAGAGGGAACAAAACGGTGCCTACTCCTTGATTTGTTCCCTCTATGAAAACCGTCCATCTACGATAGGAAGCCTGTCGGCTCGCCACGCGAGGAAGTCTCAACAAAAATCTAATAAAGCGATATATGCTTTCGTGAGTCATTGACTCACCCTGTAAGATTCCCTCGGGAGAACGACAAGCCCGCCACGATCCGCTTTCACGCGCACCCTTCCCGAGGCCAAACCCGTGGCAAACAATGAGCACACTACCGCCTGCTGCAAATGCTGCTCGACTGCCTTGCGCATCGGCCTCGCGCCCAGTTGTCGGTGGTAACCTTCGCGCGTCAGCCACTCCAAGACCTCGCGAGTTATCTCCAGATCATAGCCCAAACGGCGCAATCGGGACGACTCCCGTGTCACTTCCAATCCACAGATCTCCCGCTGCACCTCATGCGACAATTGCGAAAACACCAGACGCTCATCCAGGCGGCCCAGAAACTCTGGCCGAAACGCCTGCCCTAGGCGCCGCAAGACCATCTGCTCGACGCTGGCAGGGCACGAGCACTCCATGCGGATCGCCTCGGCACCACCGACGTTCGAGGTGAAGCCGATGTAGTGCCGGCTGAAGTCGATGACCTGCCCGGTGGCGAGGGTGACCCGCCCAGGCCACAGAATTTGCAGGAATACATCCCATAGTCTCTGATGGGCTTTTTCCAATTCATCAAAGAGCACCGCCCCGCGATTCAAATTCGCAAGCGCATGCCCCAGCAATCCGGGGTCAGTGCGGCCATTGCCGAGCAATTTGCCGAGCGCGGAATCATCTGCATACTCTGACATGTCAAAGGTCACGAGATGGCCTGGCCCGAACACATACTCGGTCGCACAAGAGAAAGTCTCCGTCTTGCCGGTGCCGGTGGGGCCGGCCAATAACAGCGATCCGCGCGGCCGGGCGGGGTCGGCGAGCCCCAGTTCGCCCCGCTGGAAAACGCCGCAAACGCGGGACAGCACATGATCCTGCCCGCGGATGCGAGCCCGCAGGTGCCCCGGCATGCCGCGGAGCCGTTCCACTTCCGTGGGCTCAACCATGTTTCAGCGCCCGTCCGGCGCGCGTGCGCGCATCGGGAAACTCCTTTTGAAACTTCCGCACATCACGCGCCAGCTCATCCAAATTCCACGGGGCGTGCAGCAGCGCGCGCAGCAGGAAAGAGCGCCCGCCGGGAAATTTCTTCTCCGACAGGCGGTCCCCCACCCGCTCCAGCTTGTCCACGTCATCTTGGAGAACTTCGAAGGCCAGGCACTGGTCGACCTCGCCCGCCGCCCCGGCCTTGCCGGCCGCTTCCTGCCGGTGGCGCGCGACCCCATGGGCGAAGATTTCATCCTCGGGCACAAGGCGCGCCAGCGCGCGCACCAGGAAGGTCCGCTTGACCCGGACCCCGCGCTCGCGGAGCCCGGCCACCAGTCCGCGCAGGGCGGTCAGATCCTCCGCGTAGAACGAAAATCCCACCCGCTGATTCACGGCTTCCGCCGCCTTGTTTCTGGCCTGCTGTTTCATGGCTAAAGGCATATTCGCATAAACCTCCTTGACAAGGGTAATAATGTTATGCGATTATGCACTTATGATGCCACTCACCGCTTTGCCGCCCGCCGCGTTTCTCCGGCCGTCCCTGGCGCAGATTACGCAGCTGCGCGACGGCTTCGGCGCTGCGCTCGGCGTCCTCTTCATGGTCGGATTCATCTGGGGCGTGACCAAAATCTGGGCTGGGGCCAATGCGATCTCCAAGGGCGATGCGGACGGCAAGTCCGGCATCGTCGCCGGCATCATCATCGCGGCGTCGGCCGCCATCATGGGCGCCCTGTTCTACATTTTCGGCCTGCAGGACGCCGTGCTCACCCCCCGCTTCTGACATGGACCTGCGCTTCACCGACACCAATGCGGCCGACGATGCGGCCGGCCGGGCCTTCGGCCTCGAGGGGAACCTGTATTTGCCGGTGGTGGCGGCAGCTCTGGCCGGGGTCGGACTGTTTGCCGCGCTCGCTTTCCTCATCGGTCTTTCCCTCGTGGCCGCCAGCCTGTTCGCCGCCGCGCCAATCTTCCTGACCTTGGCGTGGGCGCTGGGCCTCAAGAAAGGCCGGCCACCCGGCTATGACCGCGATTTCCTGGAATACCTGACCGGCGGCGGCAGTTTTGCGCCGGTCGCCGCACAACAGCGGGAGGACGCATCATGAAACCCCATGATCGCGCCCCCAACGGACGGTTCGTTGACGACCTGATCCTCTTCGGGTCGCCCGAACGCGGGGCCAGTGCGGCGCGTGGCTTCTGGATCGAGCCGCCGGACCTGCGCGGCGCCAGCTATGCCCGGTTGAATGAATTTCAGGACAAGCTGCGGGCGCTGCTGGCCCTCATTACGGCGGGCTGCCGCCTCCAGGTGCAATGGTCGTGCGACGCGGACTATCGCGCCGAATTGGAGCGCTATTATGCCGAGACTGAGCAAATAACCGAACCGGCCGTGCGGCGCATCCGGCACGAACGGTTCACCCGCTACTGGCAGCGGATGCAGGCCCGCGGGCTCCGCCGGGAACGGCTCGCCCTGTTTCTTTCCGTCGAAATCACCTCCTATTCCGGGAATGTTCGCACCAAAGCGGGTCTGCGAACGCACTACGAGCGGCAGCTCGCGCAGTTGCGCGGCCAGTTCGACGAATTCGGCGAGACTCTCCGCCGGTTGTTTTCCCCGGAAACAGTGGTCTGGCCCATGTCCGACCTCGATCATTTCGCCTATGTGCAGCGATTCCTGAACCCGAGCCTATCGGGCCGGACGGATCAGGAGCCGGCGGCACTCTTCGACCCCACCCTCACGTTGCAGGAGAACTGCTGGCACAGCGAAGGCGTCGGCCAGCCCGGCGGTGGATTCTATCTGGACGGCCATTATCACTGTGTGCTGGCACTCTCCCGCTGGCCGCAGCGCACCCGGCCGGGCATTATTGTCCATCTAACCGGGCTGCCGTTTCTCGACTACCAAATCACCGTCAATCTTACCCCGGGGACCGCGGTGGG
>JBDKHE010000226.1:0-8214 GCA_039797805.1 Verrucomicrobiota bacterium | reverse complement strand
GAAGCCCTCGGGCTGGCTCGGTTCCTGGGGCGCCAAGGTCAATTGTCCGGATTCCGTCAGCCGCCGGATGACCGGGTCGCCACGCGTGCCGACGACGATGTCCGCGGCCGGGGTGCCGGCGAGCGCGGTTTCCAGACGCTGAACGCCATAGCGGACGCGAGGGGCTGCGGCTGGCTCGAAAGTGACTTTCGCCGCGAGCGGAAGGACTCCGAGGAGCAGACAGAGGGACAGGCGGATCATGAGTCGTATTTTTAGGGCGGAAGCGACGGTGCGCAAGTCACCGGGATGGCGATTCCCGACGGAAGGTCAGCTGGTCGACATTGGGCGGGACGTAACCACCCAGCAAACGACTGGCAACGTACCCGACCACGAAGACGATCAGGTGGCCGAGGATGCCGATGAGAATCGGGTTCAGCGGAAAGTTGTAGCCGAGGTCGAGGACGCGGTTCTGGGGCTCGGTCAGCATGCCCCAGGCGGTGAACAGGGCGCAGGCGGCGAGCCCGATGTAGCAGCCCTGGCGGGTGGCGCGCCGGGTAAAGAAGCCAAGGAAGAACAAGCCGAGCATGCCGCCCGAGAGGATGGCCGCGATGGTGACGGCGCGTTCCATGATGGTGGCGCCGTTGTCCTGTGGCGCCATGACCAGGGCGACGCCGATGGCCAGGACACCGGCCCCGCCCACGGCGAGGCGACCGGTGAGCAGGCGCGCACGGTCACTCTGGCCCGGGGCCAGATGGCCGACGAGGTCGGCGGTGAAAGCGGTGGCGATGCTGTTGAGGTCGGGGCTGATCGAGGACATCGAGGCGGCGAGAATGGCCGCCAGCATCAGGCCGACGATACCCGCCGGAAGCTGGGTCATGATGAAGTGCGGCATGACCTCGTCGCTGACAGCGGGCGGCGTCGCGCCGCTGGTGGCGTAGTAGCCGTAGAGGCAGGCGCCGATGAGCATGAAGACGCCCCAGACCGGCACGCAGATCAGGCCGTTCCACAGCACGCCCCGGCTGGCGTCGCGATCGGTGCGGGCGATGAGGTAGCGTTGCACCATGTGTTGGTCGGAGATGTAGCGTCGCGCCCAGTTGGTGGTGTAGGCGAGCAGGAGCAGCCATTGCGAGCTGATGGTGGGGTCGGTGAACACCCGCCAGGAGAACTCAAAATTGCCGAGGGAGAGCCGCCCCGCGTCCCACGCCGCGCCGAGGACCGTGCCGGGAGGTCCGCACTCCGGCGCGAAGATCAGCCGCATCGCGATGATCACGGCCGCGCCCACGAAAATGAATCCCTGCACCACGCTGGTCCAGACGACGGTCTTCATGCCACCGATCACGGTGTAGAGGACGGTGAAGCCGGCCATGGCGAGGATGACGCGCGTGAGGTCCCAGCCGGTCATGACACACACCGGCACGGCGGTCGTCAGCATGGTGACCCCGACGTCGAACAAACGGTCGGCAACAAAGCAGCCCGAGGCGTAGAGGCGTCCGCCAATGCCAAAGCGGGCGCCGAGGTACTCGTAGGCGCTCATGCCGACGACATTCCGGTAGAACGGCACGATGATCTTGGCGACGAAGACCAGCACCAGCGGCAGCGTGAGACTGCCGAGGAGGAGAATGAGTCCTTTCTGGTAGGCGGTGGCGGGGTGCCCGACGAGCGTGTTGCTGCTGATCAGCGCCGCCATCATGGCCATGGCCACGGCCCAGGCCGGCATCGAGCGGCCGGCGACAAAGTAGTCTTCCGTGGTGCGATTGCGCTTGGACAGCACCAAGGTGAGGGCGGCAATCGCGCCGAAGTACAGAATCAGGACGACGAGATCGAGGGTTTGAAGGTGGGGCATTGGGGAGGCAGCTAAGCGTGGGATCCGAAAGGGAGCAGGCAGCGCACCGGGGGAGTGGCTGCAGGGTGCCCGGGCGCGGGCAAGGGGATTAGTGGGGAGCGGTCGCCGTCACCGGGGTGATCACGACGTCATCCACGAGAAACGAAGCCACCGGGACCTTGGTGTCCGCGCCGGGCAAATCGCGTCCGCCATAGCCGCGATCGCGGAAGAAACCGGTGCGGAACGAGAGGCGTTCGACGGTCGCGACCGGATCGGTGAAGTAGGCGGGGCGGGGCAGCGGGGACTGGCCGTTGACCATCACGGCGCAGCGGTCGGCGTTGGGGTCGGCCGGAATCTCGAGCTCGAACTGGTGCCATTGGTTGGCGGTGTAGGGACCGGCGTCCATCCACTGACCCTCGTGACAGGCCCAGAGATGGCCGTCCTCGCCGAGCGCGAGGCGCACCGGTCGCAGACCGGCGGCGTCGAGCAGATCGATCTCGAAGCGGGCGTTGGTCTGGCGCGCGAGCAGGCGGAAGGAAATCTTCACGCCGTGGGCAGCAGGGAAGACGCGCACGGCGCGCGCGTAGTCGTAGGGATCCTCGTCGCGGAGTTCGAGGGCGTGGTTGCCGGTGATCGATTGTGGGAGCGAGCTTGCTCGCGACTCGGTGGGTGAAGCGGGAGTCGTCGCGAGCGAGCTCGCTCCCACAGGAAGAGCGGGCGCTGGTTGGCCACGAGCGAGGGCGTCGTCAAGCGACGCCCCTACACTGACAATGCGCACGGGGGCCCAGAGGGGGCTGTAGATGTTCCAGCCTTCGGGCAAGGTGCCGGCGGCGGTGTTGTTGAAGGTGTCGTTGACCGGAGCGGCGGCGGTTGCGGTGACCGGGACCGGCACGCGGGCGACCCAGATGTCCTCCTTGTTGACGGAGTAGGTGAGCCAGAAAGCGTGGGCGGAGTTGGGTGGAGTGCCGTTGCCCTCGGCGATGCCGCGGACGTATTGCGGGCCCATGTTTTTGAGGTAGCCGCCAAAGCGTTGGTCGGGGAGTTCGCTGTGCACGGTGAGCAGGCCGTCGAAGCTGGCGCTGTCGGGGCTCGTCATGATCGCGAGCGGGTAGCGGTTGCGGTTGGTCGGATTGAGCACGAGTCCGTAGCGGCCGTCGGCCGTGCGCTGCAGCCAGTATTTCGAGCCGTTGTTGGGCATGTTGCCCGCGAACTGGGTGGGGGTCCAGGTCTTGCCCTGGTTGGTGGTGGTCGCGACGAGACGGTTTTTCCAGATGCCGAGCGTCGAACCGTCGGGGCGCGTGACGAAGGACAGGGCCTTGCCGCGGACGGTGTAGAAGCCGCTTTCGTCGAGCTGGTCCTCCTCCCACCATTGGGCCGTCATGAGTTTGTTGGCGAGGAGGGCATTGCAGGCCGCGACGAAGCCCGCATCCGTCGCGGAGGTGTAGAGCGGGTAGGGCAACGCGAAATCGGGGAACGGTTGCTTGCCGTTGAGCCGGATAAAGTAGATCGGACCGAGCGAACCGTCCGCCCGGATCTCGCGTACCGCGCGGCCGAGGCCGGTACCGTCGTTGGGCGAGGGGGGCTTACCGTAGAAGGCCAGCACCAACAGACGATCGTTCGGCGCGACGTAGAATCCCATGCGCTGGTGGGAAATCGTGTGCGAGCCGTCCGGGAGCGTGAAAAACGGGAAGATCACCTGCGGCTGCTCCCAGTTCAGCCCGTCGACGGAGCTGGTAAGCGAGGTCACGGTCGGGTCGTCGTGCTCGTTGACCGTGCCGCTCAGGAATTCCAAGTAGAAGCGACCGTGCCAGTACGCGAGCATCGGCGCGTGCGTGTAGGTGTCGGTGAGACCGTCGGCGCGGTCGGGATGCGTGCGATTTGCCCGGTAGACCTGGATGTTCTGCACGCCGACGACCGGTTGCTGTCCGCCGTCGGCGGTGGGCGTGGCCTGAACCGTGCCGACGTACGCCACCGGCGGGGCCGCGAGGGCCAGGCTGGCGGTGGCGAGGCTCAGGGCGAGGGCGAAGAGGTTTTTCATGCGCAGCGATGGTGGGGGGTTATCCTCTGGCAGCATGATAGGGCGGCGCGACTGAAACGCGACGGTACTTCAAGCCTTCAGGGGAAGCGTGGGAACGGCGTTCGCCGCCATGGTGGCGGCGAGTTTGATGGCCTCGATGAGACTGCGAGGGTCGGAACGGCCGGTGCCGGCGTTGGTGAAGTCGGTGCCGTGCTCGACGGAGGTACGGATGATCGGGAGGCCGAGCGTGACGTTCACCCCGCGCCAGATGCCGAGCATCTTGGCGGCGACGTGACCCTGGTCGTGATACATGGCGACGGCGGCGTCGAACTCACCCTGCAAGGTGCGGAAAAAGACGGTGTCACCCGGCCAGGGCCCGGAAACGATAAGTCCGGCCGCGCGGGCCTGCTCGATGGCCGGCGTGATGTATTGGGCCTCCTCGTCCCCGAACAGACCGCCCTCGCCGGCGTGGGGATTCAGCCCGGCCACCGCGAGCTTGGGTCGTTCGATGCCGAGCCGGCGCATGGCTTCATGTGTCAGTTGCAGGACCTTGAGAATGCGCTCGGGGCGCACGCGGTCGATGGCGACGCGCAGGGGAACGTGGGTGGAGACGTGGCTGACGCGCAGCTTGTCCGCGGCGAGCATCATGGTCGCGCCGGGCGCGCCGCAGAGGTGCGCGAGCAGGCCGGTGTGGCCGTCAAAGTGATGCCCGGCGGCGTTGAGGGCGGCCTTGTTGATGGCGGAGGTGACAATGGCCGCGACCTCGCCGGAAAGCGCGAGCTCGGTGGCGCGACGGATGGCCTCGTAGGCGGCCTGACCGGCCAAGGGATCAATCTGGCCGAGCTTGAGCCGGCCGGCCGGAACATTGCGGAGGTCGAGCACCGCGATCTGTCCGGGAGAAAATTCGGCGTCGGCCACGGTTTCCACCGCTTGGATGGCGAGTTTGGTGCCGGTGTACGCCTGGGCCCGGTCGAGCGTGGCCGCGTCGCCGACGACGAGCAACCGCCCCAAGGCGGCGACGTCGGGTTGGACGAGCGCCTTCAGGATGATTTCCGGACCGGTGCCCGCAGGGTCTCCGAGCGTGATGGCGATGAGCGGTTTGGCGGACATGGTTTCAGGTGAAGAGGCGGGCCGGCAGGGCCCGGCGGAGCGTGGCGGGCCAGGGATAGCTGCCGGGCTTGAGCGTCACGACAAAACCGGGATCGGCGGCGGGTTGCAAGGTAACGACACCGGGCGCCCAGACGCGGACGACCTTCATGGAGTCCCAGAGCAGCCCCGGCAACACGGCGGCGGCGGTGGCACCGCCCGCGATGAGCAGGTGGCGGAAGGCGGCGGTTTCGTGGAGTTCGCGCGCCAGGGTGGCAAAGGCACGGGAGACGATGGCCGGAGCAAGCGGGTCCTTCTTGGTCACCGGCGCGGCGGTGATGGCGGCGGCGTCCCAGCGACGGAGCTCAAAGGCGGCGTGTTTGGTGGAGGGCGCGCGCAGGCCGTGGAAGATGAGGGCCGTGGAACCGGCGGAGACGACCATCGTGCCATGCAGCAGCAGGGCGGCGCCGGTGGGCAGCTTGAAACGGGCGGGCTTGCTGCCCGGCCGGTTCTGACGCTGCAGCCAGGCGCGGAAGAAATCGGCGCCACCGGCGGGCAGCGTGGTCGCATCGATCTGGGCGGCCCAGGCCGTGATCTGGTCGCCCTGCCAGGAGTCACCCACCATGAGACCCGTGGGCGCGAGGGGTGCCCCGGGCGCAAGGCAGACTGTCGGCACGTCCTTGGCGGAACCGAGGAGATCGGTGACCACCGGGCTGAAGGCGGGATGGTGCGGGTCGCGGGCGAAGGCGGTCTCGTGGAGCGGAATGCCGTCGATGGCGTAGCGACCGTCCCGGATCACACGGCCCAGCGAGGGATTGGCCGGGACCAGCAGCGTGCGGGGACGTCCGAGGACGGCGGCGGCGGCCTCGAGGCCCGCGCGAACGGGACCGCGCAGCACGGAATCGGTCTTTATGAACACGCCGACCATCGTCTGCGCCTTCAGGCGGCGCAGCAGGGATTTGGTGCGGCGCGAGGCCAGGCCCGGGGGCAGGAGGCGCGTGTCGGTGTCGTACACGACGACATCGGCGTCGCCGCTGCCCTGGCGGGTGGGACGCGAGGTCATGACCACGGCCTTCAGGCCGCTCTGATGCGCGATGGCCGCCACCTCGGCTGCGCCGGTCAGGTCATCCGCAAGGACAAGAATCGGTCGGTTCGGCATGACAGTGATCAGCCCAGGGCCTGCAGCTCGGCGCAAATGGCCGCCTGCTCCTCGGCGGGCAGCGATTGGAGCGGAGGCAACATGTGCGGACCGCACAGCCCCTGGCCGGCGAGCGCGGCCTTGAGGGCGGCGAGCGAGGGGCCGAGGATCCGGTTGCGTTGGAAGACGGTGTTGATGCCGTCGAGCTGGCTCTGCAACTCCTCGGCCTGGGTCCAGTCACTGGCCAGCGCCGCGTCGTAAAGTTTCCGCCAGCGGGCCGGATAGAGATTGCCGGAGCTGGGGACGAGACCGACGAAGCCCAGGCGGAGGGCCGGCACCGCGTGCGCCGCGATCCCCATGAAGAGGGCGAAGTCCGGCCGGCCCCCGAGACGCTCGGCGACGAGTTCGCGCCGGCCGGGGGTGTTTTCCGAATCCTTGAGTCCCGTGATGCGCGGCAGGTGACTGAGCCGCTCGATGACCTCCAGCGGAATCGACATGCCGGTGGTCGCGGGCATGTTGTAGATCATCAGCGGACCGGGGATCGCCGCGGTGAGCTGCGTGAAGTAGGCCTCCATGCCGGCCGGATCGAGTTTGAAATAGCCGGGCAACATGGCGACGACGGCATCGGCGCCGGCGTCGAGGTGGGCGCGGGCGAGCTCGATGGAATCGGCGACGCAATTGTGCGCGATGCAGGCGAAGACGGGGGTGCGGCGTGCCGTGGTTTGCACGGCGATCTCCACATAGCGGCGGCGCATCGCGTGGCTGATCGAGGCGACCTCACCCGTCGTGCCCAGCACGAGCATGCCGCAGCGGTTGGCGGCCAGATTTTCCACGAGGCGGACCGCGGCGGACTCGTCCAGTTCGCCCTGAGCCGTGACCGGAGTCACGAGCGGCACGATCACGCCCCGGTGGTCCGGGAACTTTTTGTTGTCACCAGGCTGATTCATAAATGTGCAGGGCGTCGGCGCGGGTGATCTCCCGCGGGTTGTTCTTGAGCAGACGGGTGACGAGCATGCCGGCGTCGGCCATCCGCGGCAGGTCGTCGCGCGGGATGCCGTGGTGGGAAAGCCCCATGGGCACGCCGCAGTCGCGGGTCAGTTTTTCGAGCAATCCGGCGAGGTCGGCCGCGGACCGGCCACCGAGGGCCTGGGCGAGGGCGGCGTGCCGCTCGGGGACGGCCGCGCTGTTGAAGCGCACGACGTGCGGCAGCAGCAAGGCAATCGAAAGACCGTGCGCCAGATGATAGTCGCCGCCCAGCGGGTAGGCGAGGGCGTGGACGCCGGCCGTGTTCACCGGACCGAGACAGAGGCCGCCGTAGAGACTGCCGAGGGCCACGGCGGAGCGGGCCTCCAGATTGGCACCGTCGCGGACGGCGTCGGCCAGGTGCGCCCCGATGAGGCGGACGCCTTCCAAGGCGTGCAGATCGACCGCCGGATGGGCGGCGCGGTTGGTATAAGCCTCAAGGCAATGGGTGAGTGCATCCAGGCCGGTGGTCGCCGTCAGCGCGGGCGGCAACGACAGCATGAAGGTGGGATCGACAATGGCAGCATCCGGCACGAGGGCCGGACTGATCACGGCCTTCTTGGCGCGGGCCGACTCATCGTAGAGAAGGGCGTTGGGCGAGACCTCGCTGCCGGTGCCGGCGGTGGTCGGCACGCAGACGAGAGCCGTCTGCCGGCGGTTGAGCAGGCCGACGCCGTAGTATTGGCCCACGGGTTCCGGCGTGTCATGCAGCGCGGCCACGAGCTTGGCCACATCGAGCACGCTGCCGCCCCCGACCGCGAGAACGAGATCGGGGCCGAAGCGGTGGGCCTCTGCCCGGAGTTTCTCGCAACAGGCCGCAGTGGGTTCCGGCGGGATGCCGGTGACGATCTCCACCGTGGCCGGGGCGGACCGAAGAATCGCCGCCAACGCCTCGGCGTGGGCGCGCACCGCCGGGGACGTCAGCAGGAACACACGCTGGTACCCGCGCCGGGCCAGACCGGTGACGGCGTCGGTCGCACAGCCGGTGCCAAAGTGAATGCGCGGCGGCTGAAGCAGGGTAAGCGGGGGCAGCTTGATCATCACGGGGTTGATGCAGCATCACCCAGAAACTTCGTTTGTCTGCATGGCAACCGCAGAAATATTTCCGACGTTTCGCCGGAAAATAATTGGGGCCCGGGGATGTGGTCC
>JBDKHE010000225.1:0-6931 GCA_039797805.1 Verrucomicrobiota bacterium | reverse complement strand
GACTTTTGTGATTTCACCGCATGAGCCGCCTCATCGAAACCCGCACCCACCGCAACCCGCGACTGCTCCTATTTCACGGCGCAGTGATCGGGCTGGTGCTCGTGCTGGGATGCGGTCTGGCCTACCGCCAGCTGTTCAACAGCGGCAAATACGCGGACCGCGAGCGCGTGCAAAGCCTGCGGCGGGTCGTCGCCCCCGGTCCGCGGGGCAACATCTACGACCGCGAGGGCCATCTGCTGGTGGGCAACCGGCCGCGATTCTCTGTCGTGCTCGACCTGGCGGAGCTGCGCGGGGAGTTCCGTTCCGAGTACAAGACGATCTACCGCAACTACGCCGAGCTGCCCGTCAAGGAACGCCCCAACGCCGACCAGATGGAGCGCATCGCGCGCGCCACCGTCGCCCAGCGCCAGCTCGACAAGGTCAACGCCATCTTGGGTCGCAACGAAAAGGTTCGCTCGGCCGAGCTCAACCGCCACGTCAACCAGACCCTCCTGCTCCCCTACGTGCTGCTCGACGACCTCGCCCCCGAGGAATACGCCCGGCTCATCGAGCGGCTCCCGGTCAAGTCTCCCCTGCAGGTCTACACGTCCAGCACCCGCTACTACCCCAACGAATCCGCCGCCGCCCACACGCTCGGCTACGTGCGCGTCGACAGCGATCCCGAGGTCGAGGATTTCCCGGGCGAGGATCTCATGACCTTCAAGATGAAGGGCACCATCGGCAAGGCCGGGCTGGAGAAGGTGTTCAACGACGAGTTGGAAGGTGAAGCCGGCGGTGCGATCTACCTCGTCGATCCCGCGGGCTTCAAGGTCGACCTGCCCGTCGAGAAACGCATGCCCGTCCAGGGCCACAACATCACCACCAGCCTGGACCTCGAGCTGCAACAGGCGACCGAGGCGGCCATGAAGGACAGCGAGGGCAAGGATCGCACCGGCGCCGCCGTCGCCCTCGACATCCGCACCGGCGAGGTGCTGGTGCTGGTCTCCAAGCCCGACTACGATCTCAACACCTTTCTGCCGCGCCTGACCCAGACCGAGTTCAAGGAGATCGAGGACTCCGGCGGCTGGCTCAACCGCGCCATCCAGGGCCAGTATCCGCCCGGCTCCACGTTCAAGATCATCACCTCCCTCGCCGGCCTGCGCTCCGGCGCCATCGAGCCGGGCGAGTCAAAGGTCCTCTGCGCCGGCTACTACATGGTCGGCAACCGCCGCTTCCCCTGCCACAATCGCAACGGTCACGGCGAACGCGACCTCGTCGGCGCCATCCGCGATTCCTGCAACGTTTTCTTCTACAAATACGGACTCGAGACCGGCCCGGCACTGATCGCCGCCGAGGCCCATCGTTTCGGCTTCGACCACCCGACCGGCATCGAACTGCCCTACGAGTACGCCACCCCGCACGTGGCCAGCCCCGAGTGGAAACTGGCCAACATGAAGCAGCGCTGGGTGCCCGGTGACACCGCCAACACCGCGATCGGTCAGGGCGACACCTTGGTCACGCCCTTGCAGGTGGCCTGTTTTGTCGCCTCCTTCGCGCGCGGCGAAACCGAAACCAAACCGACCATTCTGCATGTGCCCAACCGCCCCGCCCAGCACACCGCGCCGATCGGCCTCTCGCCCGCCGACTACAACGCCGTGTTGACCGGCATGGAGCAATGCTACCAGTTCGGCACCGGCCGCCTCGCCAAAGTCGACGGACTCCGCGGCGCGGCCAAGTCCGGCACCGCCCAGAAGGGAAAGATCGAACTCGCCTGGGTCATCGCCTTCGCCCCCGTCGAAAACCCCCAGATCGCCGTCGCGGTGATCCTGGAAGGTGACGAGGGCCAGAATTTCGGCGGCGGCACCAACGCCGGCCCCGTGGTCCACGCCATGTTGCAGGCCTGGAAAAACAAACAGGAACGCGTCCCAGAGAAGCCGATCAATTTTCAGGTGAAGTAAGCGGGGAGCCGCATCGGCGCGGAACGGCGTCCGCGCCCTACCCTTTGACGGAGCGTCCCGCCAACTTCCTCGCCCGTCTTGCCCGCTGGAAAACTCCGCGCGGCTCCGCCCATGTCTCGCGCCGGCCGTAACGCAGGCGCTGGAGGTCCGCCCGCACTGCGACGCTCTCCGCCGTCCGCGCCTCGCTTTCCCGCAAGCGGGCGAGCCACTTGCCCGCCTGCCGGCGCACCGGATCATATTCCGTCGGGCGGCGCCACTGCCACCAGCGCTGCCAGCCATACCGGCCCAGCAGCCAGGTCAACCCCGCCAAAACCAACAGACCCGCCCCTTCCGCGGCCACGCGTACGAGCCGCTGCAGATCCCACGGTCCGGCCAGCCACGCCTTCAATGCCTTGGTCCACGCTTCCAGCCGCACGCGCAGTACGTTGCCCGTATCGGCGGTCAGCGTCTTGACCGAGTCGATCATCTCCACCTGTTGCCGGGAGTCGAAATTCACGATCCGCCGGTACCACAGCACGCGCAGGCTGTCCCACCGCGCGGACCAGCTGCTGTCCTGAATCTGTTCAACCGCGGCCGAGACCTCCTGCGAGGCTGTGGATCCGCCGCCCGGCGTCGGGTCCACGCGGAGCCACGCGGCGCTTCCGTCGTAAATCTCCGCCCACGCATGCGCGTTGGAATTCTTCACCATGTAGTAGTTCTCAAAAGCGTTGAGCGATCCGCCGTGAAACCCCGCAATCACCCGGGCCGGGTAGCCTGCTGCGCGCGCCAGCACCGTGAATCCGGCCGCGAAGTACTCGCAAAAGCCCGGTTCATTCGAATCCAGCCAGCGCACGATGTCATCCCGGCCATCCTTCGGCGGCAGGCGCACTGACAGGGCATAGGCATGCCGTTGGCGCAACCAGGCCGTGGCCTTGCGGGCGAAATCGGCGGCAGACAGCTCTTCGCCGGCGGTGATTTCCTGGAGCAGACGCTTCATCGTCGCCGCATGGGCCGGTCCCTCGGGCCCCGCGAGCATCGTCGGGGGGTAGTAGTTGCGCTGGTCCCGGACGTCTTCCCCGCCTTGCAACCAGCCGCGGAGATGGCGGGCGAACTGGGGATCGGGTATCGTGTCGGCCATGATGACGTTATCCAATTGAAACGCCAACATGGTCATCGCTTCCGTGCGCAACGCGACCATGCCGAACCCATCGATGGACTCCTGCCGGTCGGACTTCGCCCTTTCCTGAGGGAAGGTGGTCTGCACCTGGGTGGCTTCCCGCAGACGGAGAATGCCAAAACTCCCGGGCAACGGCAGATAGCGGCTCACCCCGGGTTCCAGGTAGATGGTCCAGAATCCCCCCATCGTCTCGCTCCGTCTCACCGGATTCAAACGCCCGCGCACGACGGTCGTGGGCCGCTGGGACATGAGCAACTGGCCCTTGAGCCGGGCGGAAACCTTGAATCCTTCCGGCCCGTACTCATCCAGCACCACGAGTCGCCAATACGGTTCCTCGCGGATCCCGCTGCTGTTGGTGAGGTCCACCCGCATGGCGATGCTGTCATCCTTGATGAGCTCGCTCACATCGCCAAACTTCACCGTGTCGGTGAATCCGGAGCGGCTTTTCCGGGTGATGTAACGATCGAGGAAGAATCCGCTCGCCAGTTCGAAACGCGGTATGACCAGGAACAGCAGCCCCGACATCACCACGACCGTGATGAACAGCAGCCCCGCAAAGCCGAGCATCCGCCAGTCCGCCACCGCGCGCAACCGGCCAAGAAACGATCGCCAGCCGAGCCGGGTCCAGGCCGTCTCCCCCTCCGGGGTGCGCACCGCCGCGGTCCCGGTGGCTTCGACCAGATTGACGACAAAGAGAAAACCCAGGGCGCAGGCGGTGAACAGGAGCAGCAAGAAAGCAAAACCGACCGACACCGTGAGCACGCCGGCCACGACAATGAGAAACAGCCCGAGCACCAGCAGCTGCAGATCCTCCCGCTTGCGCCGGTAGGAAATCGCGCGGTACAGCACGAGCAGAATGGCCAGTCGGATCAGCACCGGCAGCGTGTCCGGGCTCAGATAGGCATCCACCACGAGGGAGACAATGATGGCCGGCACGGCCAGCTTCCAGGCCAGCGGCGGCACGCGGCCCGGCAGACTCGGGCGGATCAGCACCACCAGAATGGCCGCACTCACCGTGGCCACGAGCCCGAGCGCCTCGATGTCCAGGAAGAACACCGTCCACAGCGACACCAGCGCGGTGACGCCGCCGAGGAGCCACTTGAGACGCAGGAGCTCGTCGCGGTTAAGCTGACGCGGTTTTGCGGCCGTCGACATAGGCGGTGACCCCGCGCGCCCCCTCGGGCGCGAAGGTGATGACGTTGTGGGTTTGTTGACTTCCCTGCTCCCGGCTCCCTGCTCCTTGCGCGGGTTGCGGCGTCAGCCGCGCCAGATCGTCCAGCCAGGCCTCGAGATCACGGACCCGCCGGATGTCCCTCCCTGGTCCGCCCTCGATCCTGACCGCCCGCAACCGGCCGGAAGCAAATAAATCCTCGGCCAGGGTGGCGGCCAGCGAGCAGACCAGTTCAAACTGTTCGGGCCGGACCCAGATCGCGGCCGCGGGATCCAGATAAAGTTCATACCCGTCGTGGGTTTCCGCGGCAAACTGGCGCACCATCATCCGCCCGAGTCGGGCGCTGGCTTTCCAATGGATCAACCGGTGCGAGTCGCCCATCTGGTATTTGCGCAGCGCCAACAGGTCGTCACCCGTGCCGGCGCGGGAGGTCCGCCGCCCCTGCGCGCCTCCGCGGGCTGCGGTGGCGCCGATCCATTGGTATTCAACCTGAGCCGGCCATACCAACACCGGCTGGCGCAGCTCCGTCCCGAGGCTCTTCTTCAGGAAACCAAAGGGGAAAAGCGATCCGACCGCCAACAGGTCCACCCAGGCCTCGCCGCGGCGGGCCGGGCGCACATTCCAGCTGAGGGTGGTGGTGCTGCCCGCGTCGACGCGCTCGGGCAGGTGGATCAGGCCTCGGGTGATGTGTTTCTCGGCCGCGGCGAGAATCTCGCGCATCTTGAGCTCACGCCCGATGTCCTCCGGCTCCGGGATGCGGCGCGGCTGCGTCGCGAGTTCAAACCACAGGCTGTACGTCGGCAGCCAGCGTTTCTGATTGTGCACGTCCACCGAGACCAGGGTTTCGTGCCCTGACCGCCAGGGGCCCTCCGTCCGCAACCGCCAGCAGGCTCCCATGAGATTGAACCAGGACAATAGTCCGCTGAGGAGCAGACAGGCCAGCAGCAGGGAAAGCGTCAGAAACAGGATGTTGCTCGCCGTGTTGTAGGCCGCCGTGCCGATGCCCAGGGCGAGCGCCATGAGAAACAGGCCGGGCACCGTCAGGGCGATACGATGGCGCTTCTTGGGAAAAACCATCAGCCATAGCAGCGCATGCCAGTCGAACTGCCGCCGGGGCTGGGCCGGCGCGCCGGGACCATCCCAGACGGGGCTCGGGGACGTGATGCTGGTTGCCGGGACACTCATCGCTCGCCCCGTCAAATCGCAAACGCCAACCGCCAAATCTCAAAGACATCCACCTTCACAATCATGGAACTTCTCCTCTGAGGTTCATTTGGCATTGGGACCTTTGGCACTTTGGCGTTTCGGATTATGGCGTTTCACCCTTTGGCGTTTGGAAGTTTGGCCTTTGAGACTTTCCCCCGTCACTCCGGTACCGGCACGGCGTTGACGATTCTCCGCAGCGCCGCGAGCACGGTGCGCCGTTCTTCCATCGCGTCGGAGGTCTGACGGGCCAGCGAAAGCCGGTGCGCCAAGACGGGACCGGCCATCTCCTGAATATCCTCGGGGACCACGAAATCCCGTCCGAGCAACAAGGCGCGGGCCTGCGCGGCGATGCGCAGGGCCAGGCCGCCGCGCACACTGGCGCCGGCCTTGAACTCCACCTCCGTGCGAGTGGCCGTGATGATCTTCAACACGTAGTCGAGCACCGAGTCCTCGACGAAGACCTTTCCCGCCAGCGCCTGCATCTTCAGGATGTCGGAACGGGTCACCACGGGGTTGAGCGCGATGGCATCGTAGCCGAGCCGCGGCGAGCGCAGGATTTCCAGTTCGTCCGCGGGCTGCGGGTAACCCATCTGGAGCCGCATGAGGAAGCGGTCCATCTGGCTCTCCGGCAGAGGAAAGGTGCCCTCATAATCCACCGGGTTCTGCGTGGCCACGACCATGAAGGGCGCGCCGACCGTGTGGGCCTCGCCGTCGACCGTGACCTTGCTCCGGTCCATGACCTCCAGCAACGCCGACTGCGTCTTCGGGGTGGCGCGGTTGATCTCGTCGGCCAGCACGACATTGGCGAAGACCGGGCCGGGCTTGAACACAAACTCCTTGAGCGTCTCGTCGTAGATCGACACGCCCGTGACATCGGTCGGCAGCAGGTCACTGGTGAACTGGATACGCGAAAAGCCGCAGTCCATCGATCGGGCCAGCGAATAAGCCAGCGTCGTCTTGCCGACGCCCGGCAGATCCTCGATCAGCAGATGCCCGCCAGACAACAGGCACACCAGCGTATGGTCAATGACGTCGTCCTTGCCCTTGATCGTCACCCGCATGTTGGTGCGCAGGCGGGACAGGCAGTCACGGACGGAAGCAACCTCGGCAGCAGGGGCAAAATCACTCATGCGCCGCAGGCTAATCAGCCACGGGCGCGGCGCAAATTGAATCACGGGCGCAGGCCCCTGAGCCAGCCTTTGGTAGGGCGGCGGGGCCCTTCGCCGCCGCGAGGTTGCACGGCGCTCCCGGCCTCACAAACCGACACACCCCGTCGCTACGCGCCACCCCTCTTGATCCGGACTCATGCAGCTGAGCTGTCCTTTTACTCTCATTCTCGTTCCACCAATTGGTGTGTGTAGGGGCGTCGCTTGACGACGCCCGCAAGGTCGCCGGCGATCAACCAATTCCCGGGCGCCGTCAAGCAGCGCCCCTACGGTTGACTGCATGAGTCCGGCTTCA
>JBDKHE010000224.1:0-4049 GCA_039797805.1 Verrucomicrobiota bacterium | reverse complement strand
CCTGTTGGCTGACTCTTGACGACAGTGGGCTGGGGCGAAACAACGAACAACGACCTGACCCCGTCAGGCTGCCGCTGGCACGAATTTCGATCGGCAGATCGACAAGCGACGTTCCGGCGTTGCCTGCGGATGAACTTCGGTAGTGAATGAGAGCCGTATCCAAAGGGTCCAATGGACGAGGTCCACCAACCAACCTAAATCCACTATGAAACTATGTTTGGCGTTAACTGCCTTGGCTACGCTCATCCTTGGCGGATGCGCTCACGCCACAATGGAAACGCGTGTAATCGACGAGACCTTGGGGGCCGACGGGAAGGTTGCGAGGCTGGTGGAACGACGGGAAGTGAGGCATGAAACGTCGCTGGTCACGCCCGAAGGCCCGCAGCTTAACAGAGAGGCAGCCTCGCTTTCGCGATATTTCATCGTTTCTGCGGGACACGAGATTACGCTACCATTCCTAGAGGCGAAGGACGACTACCGTCCTGCCTTCTGGGCGACCAGCCGGGGTCTCTGGCTGGCGCAAGTCGTGCCGCCCTCTGAGGATGTTCAATTGGTGCTTTTTGATTCGTCGGGCAATCTCCTCGATAGATGCCTGGTCCATCTGCCGTTCGGTCGCGCGAACGGCGAGTCGGTTCGCTTCGACAAAGAAGCTGAGGAGATCGTGTATCTGCAGAAGACGAAGTCGCTCCGTTTCAGAATTAGGGAGCAGAAGATCGTTCTCGTGGAGTCTGAGTGACTACCGGAGCATGGCAACACAGCCTCTCAGTGGAAAGATCCCAGCTGCTGGGGATGGGTCATGGCTAATGCGCGCCTCCTTCCGTTTCGACCATGCAAAGGTGCACTGGGATTCTTTCACCCAAAATTCTAGCGACTTCACTGCTGATCCGGGTGCTGAACGGCGGCAGCCCCGGATTTATCGGGCACTTCCCCGCATCCTTTCGACCCGTGGGCGACTACTGTTTCCTTTTTAACCTCTCGCGATGACAACCAGTCACATCAGCGATCTTCTCACACTCCGGGAGCGATTCGCCCGCCAAGGGAAAGACTCGTTATTCCGTGGTCAGATCAATCACTATGAGGACAAAGAGGGCGCACCGAGCATCACCACGTCGTTTGACCGCCATGGCTGCGTTCCCCAGAAAATGCTCCAGTGGCAACACTACGCCAAGGAGCTCTTCCGAGTCTTGTCCGGACCCGAAACCACCACGGAAAGCCATTATCCCGATGCGATTCTTCAGCACTACGGGTGGCGATCGTTCTATGTAGATGTGACTAAGTCACCTGCAGTGGCGGCGTGGTTCGCTTCGCACGCCTACGAGTGCGGCAAGCCGGTGGTGGAGATGACCGAAGGCGCCAACGAGGAGTTCGTCATGCTCGTCCACAATGCCCCCAAGTATGTTCCCACGGAAAAGCCTGGAACCATTTATATCATTTCCAAAGAAATGGCGCAGACCGATGGCGGCCTGTTCGTCGATCTCACAGAGATCGAATGCGAAGACACCAAGCCCAGGTTTCACACCCAGCAGGGCGGTTTGATTGGGCCATTCTCCCGGCTGTCTCCTTCTGCTGTGCTCGAGCGCTGGGTCGTCCCTTCTGCGGTGCTCCGGGAGTTTGCAGCCGAGGCCGGGTTAAAGCGCACCGAGGACCTCTTCCCATCGCGAGAAGACGATATCTTCCTGAATCTGCTGCTGGCGGTGCCGTGGGAACACGTGGGAGGTAAACCCGGTGATCCAATCTTCGCTCGTGGACTGGACATCCCGGAATACGACTATCGTCCGACGCGTCGCTATTTGTCCAATACAGCATTTAGCCGGCGTGAGTGGCTTTCGCGCAGCGACCATCTCGGAGCGTCTTCGCTGCTGGGGCCTGCGGTCCGTTTCGGCATGCGAGAGGTAAGTTTCTATTACAATGTTGATAACCCGATCCAAAGGTTTGAACGCATAGTAAAGCTCCTCAATGAGCATCCGGTCATCGTGATCGAAATCGACGGCATTGTGCGAGGTCCCGAAGGCTCCCGAGGCGATGAATACGCCAAGGGCATCATCATTCATCGCGCCGCCGAAAACATGGTCCATATCAGTGAACTCGCCGTGCGGCACCCAGGGACCAAGATGCTTGGCGCACGCGCATTAGCCCCTTGGACATACCAAATCACCGAGAATGGGGCGTTCGCTAGGCATCCTCACAAGGACGACTGTCCCTGCAACAACCCCGGTCGGCATGAGCATCTATTCCGGTATGCTCAAGTCTTTGAGCTTCTCCTGCGCGAGGGTGCCTTTCGCTCGGTCTCCGCATTGGAATACCGACACAAGGACGTGAGCGTGTAGCATCAAAGTTCAAGCCTAAGGAAGCCCGCCGGGCCAAATGGCTCACGGCGGGCTGAAGGGCGGAACGGAAATCGCGTCAGCGTGGCATCGAATTCATGTCAGTGTCACGGAATTCGTGTCACCAACACGGAATTAATGTCACCAAACATTATCAGCGATACTCTTCGTTCTTGTTCGCGTTAATGATTTTGAAGTTTTCGACGTGATAATTCGGGTCGGCGCGGAAGGCCAATTTCACGCTGAACAACTTTTGTGACCGGCGCAGCCCGCGAGCGGGCACCCGCGGCGATCACCCCTACGGGGCCAACCTGCGGTTGACCATCTCCGCGCTGCCGCGCTCCGTCCATGCGGACGAGGAGGTCGGCGTCCTCGGACCGGAGGTGTTCCAAAATGCTGGGGTGGACGTGGACGCGGAGGGAGTATTCCTTGCATCCTTGCGGGCCTGGAGGCGGCGCTATGATGATGGCGGGGGCTTGAGCCGGTATTTGGTGCTGCGGCCGCCGGCAGCGCCGGACGCCAGGATGCCGGCGTCGATCAGCGCCTTGATGTCGCGCAGGGCGGTGTCGAGCGAGCAGTCGGCCAGCTTGGCGTAGCGCGAGGTCGAGAGGTCCGGGTCGGTGCCGTCGAGCAGGGTGTTGATGACGAGCCGCTGCCGCTCACTGAGCGACGTCTCCATGATGTGGTTGATCCAATCCCACGTGGCGGCCTTTTGGATGATGCCGGCGGCCAGGCCTTCCGCGCGCTGCAGGGCGCGATCGAGACAGCCGAGAAACCACGCGAGCCAGCGGGTGACGTCCGTGGGGCCCTTCTGACTCCGCTCCAGCGCGTCGTAGTATTGTTTTTTCTCCGCCTCGATCTGCGCGGACATGCTGTAGAAGCGCAGGGCCGATTCGTCGGCCCGGGCCAGCGCCAGCTCGGCGATGGCGCGGCTGACACGCCCGTTGCCGTCCTGGAAAGGGTGGATGGTGATGAACCGGAAGTGGGCGAGGCCGGCGCGCAGGACCGGGTCGTTGCCGTCGGGTTGCTCGAACCAATTGAGAAAGCGGTCCACCTCGCCGGGGACGCGGTCGGCGGTCGGAGCCTCGAAATGGACGTTCTTCGGTCGGACGCGGTCGCGACCGAGCGGGCCGGAGACAACCTGCATGGGATCCATGTCGGGCGTGCGCCATTGTCCGATGAGAACGCGGTGCAGGCCGCTGCGTCCGCCCGGGAAAAGGGAGGACTGCCAACCGAGCAGGCGGTCGGCGGTCAGCGGCGCGGCATGATTCCGGGTGGCATCGAGCATCATGTCCACCGCCCCCTCGACATTGCGGTCGGTCGCGGCGGAGTCGGCGGGCTCGATGCCCAGGCGGCGCGCGATGGAGGAACGGACGGCGGCGGGGTCGAACCGGGTGCCCTCGATGGCACTCGATTTGATGATCTCCGAAGTGAGGCTTTGCAGCGCGGCCTCGGAGCGGAAGCGGAAGCCCAGCCCTTTCATGTGGCCCAGGAGATGACCCTGTCGGTGCCGGACGCTCACGAGCGCGGGCGCCAACTCGGCGTCATTCCAAGTCAGATTCGGCCAATCTGGCTGCTGGTGGATATAGCGCACTTCCAGAGGATTGCGCATGGTCTGCGGCGAATGCAAGGCATATTCACCGCATAATTTGCGGTGAATAATGAGGATATTCGTCGCTAAGAATCACAAGTTGCTGTCAATTAATTGGAAGAGAATAATCGGAA
>JBDKHE010000223.1:0-6177 GCA_039797805.1 Verrucomicrobiota bacterium | reverse complement strand
GACCAGGCGGTCGAGCGTGCCCGAGCCAGCGACATGGGAGGGCAGGGCGATCGTGTCGCGCTCCGTATCAGCGCTGTCGTCCCGCTCATGGCGATCGGGACGTTCCGGGGGTTCTGAAGGCAATTTCTCGGGCGTTTCGGTCATACCGTCGAGCATACTCCCGCCAAGTCCGATAATGCAATCTTATTGGACATTATTGAAGAAGGACAAGCGCGGCGGATATTTGAACCTATGCTAGCATAAAACGCCGACGTCTGCTAGCCTTCTGCCATATCACGTGCCGCTAGATCTCCCCTGCCTCCGTCAATTACTCTGGCTCTTCCGCGCTGGATCCGGCAGGGCACGGGCCAAGATGATGTTGAAACAGCGATGTTTTCTGCCGGAGCAGCCCTTGCTGTGCTGGACCCGATTGCCCGTTCCGACGACCCGGCGGGCATCCTCTGGCGCAAGCGGCTGGCGCTCTTGGGCGCAGCGGCGGTCTCCCGGCTGGAAGGGCGCCGCGAGAGCGAAGCGCAGTTGCGCGATGCCTTTGCGCTGCGGCGTCCGGGCGATGATCCCGGCCCGGCGGGGCGGATGCTGATCGGCTGGCGTGCCCTTGGTGAGGCGCGGGCGCTGCGATCCGCGGACTGGCCCGACCGGCTGCCCGGCTTCTTCGATCTGCCGCCTGGGCCGGGCGCGGAGATTTTGCGCGACCTCGGCGCGCGGTTTGTTGGTCGCGCCCTGCCTTTTCGCTTTGCCGCCGAGGCCGCGCGCGAGGTTCTTGCCCTCGGCCCCGCCTGGCGCGGTCTCGCGCTCTGGCTGGCGGATGCGGCTCTGGCCCGGGCGCTCGGCTGGGACCGGCCGGTGCCGTTGCTCGCCGCCCATCTGCCGCGCGCCGCGTTCAGGCTGGAGGGTGAGGCATGGGTTGCGGCCTGTGTGAGCGCCTGGGGCAGGGGGGCGGCTGCCGCCTTTGATCTGCACATCGATCTGGCCCGCCGCGCCGATGTGCTGCGCGCGGCACATCTGCGGCGGCCGGGAAAGGACACGGCCGCCATCCTCGCGATGCTGCTGACCGAGGATGCGATCCCGGCCCAGCCGGGGGCCGAGGCCAGCGACCGCGCGGCGCGGCGGCTGTTTGACCGGCTGACATCGCTTGGCCTCGTGCGTGAGCTGACCGGGCGGTCCACCTTCCGGCTTTACGGGTTGTGACGATGGCCCCGAACTCCGCCGGGCCGCTGGACACCGAACTCGCCGAGCTGCCGCAGGCCTTGCGCTGGCGCGAATGGATGGCGCGGGTCGAGGCGGTGCTGTTTGCATCCTCCGAGCCCGTTGGGCGGGAGGTGCTTGCCCGGGTGGTCGGTCGGGACTGCGCGCTTGATCTGTTGATCGAGGATATTGCCGCCGAACTCGCGGGGCGTCCGTATGAGATCGCCCGCATCGCAGGCGGCTGGCAGTTCCGTACGCGGCCGCAGCACGCAGCTTCGATCCGCGCGGCCCGTGGTGAGAGCGAAGCGGTCCGAGATCTGACCCAGAACGAGGCGCTGGTCCTGACAATCATCGCCTATATGCAGCCGGTGACCCGCGTTGCGATCTCGCAACTGACCGGCCGCGAGGTCAGCCGCGACCTGATTTCACGGCTGCACCGCCAGGCCCTGATCGCCCGCGGACCGCGCAGTCCGGAGCCGGGTGCGCCCTATACCTATGTCACCACGCCGGGGTTTTTGGTGCAGTTCGGGCTGGAAACCCTGCGCGACCTGCCTGACCTTGAGGCGCTGGAAGATGCAGGGCTGCTGAAGCCGGAGACTGAGATCGCGCTGGATCTGCCGATAGTGGGAGAGAGCACTGATTAGCTGCAACTAGAATTTGGGCTCACGGCGGCGGCGCCTGAGAGAACGACTTTGAATGTGATTATCGCGTTTCAGCAGCTCTTCTTTCGAGTCCGGAGCGTCGCGCTCCCGCTCCGAGGTCGGCATCGACCAAAGCTTGCACAATTTCCTCCGCCCCGTAGGGCCAATCCGCCCTACGTTCAGGAAGTAGCGCTTCTAGTGCTACCATCAAAGCGTCGACGCCCTCCGCATCGAGAGTCGTTACGTCGAAGCCTAGGTGAATATGGCCACCCGGCGCCAGGGGCACCAATCGCTCTTTGATGGCTTCAATCAGGACCGCGAGCTGATCAGGCATTGAGCATGAAAACGAAAACAACGCTCGCGACATCTCCGGAGTTTTCGCGGTAATCTGCTTTGGCCAGACCTTCTGCAGAAACACGGCGGCACGAGCTTTCCATGCTGGATTAGGTGAACCCGGAGGCGCCCAGGACGGCGACAAAGATCTCCGCTTCGCGGATCTCGCCGGTCAGCGGATCGACAATGGCGATCTTCTTGCCGGAATAATCCACGAAGACCTTGTCGCCTGCGACATGCTCCTGCCGCATCGTCGGCGACAGCCGCCGTTCGAAACAGCGGAACAGATCGCAAAAGCGGCTGTAACCGTAGCCGCCGGGATGAACGGCGCGATATTCCTCCCACAGGATGAGCAGCGTCACGCCCGGCTTTCTAAGCTCAACCGCCAACTCGGCCCAGTTCGGCTCCGGCCGGCGCCGGACACCCTGTTTGACGCCGGCGCGCGCGAACAGCCGGTTCTCAATCGCGTCGTCGGTCAGCTCGCCCGGCAGCGGCCAACTCAGCCCAGCCGCTGCCGCACGCTTCAGGTTGTCCTGAACGGTGCTGCGCGCCACGCCCAGCGTCACAGCGATGTCGCGGCTGCTCCTCCCGTCCCCGGCAAGCCGGAGCATTTGTCGTAATTGTCTCATGGTCAGCCTTCTCTTTGCCGGCATCACGCACCCCTTGGTTGAAAGGTCCGTCATGCCAAAGTTGCTGACCCAGGGGGGCGTCTTCCCGCCCCTCAGTCTGGCCGGATGTTGATCGGAATCCTGGCCGGCTTCATTCCGGAATGGTGGCCGGCTTCAAATCGGAATGCCTGGCCGGATAACCTCGGAATCTGCATCTTCAGGGCGGCGAGTACCCGGCCACGGCCAAATTCAAGGCGGCAATCGGCGATCACACTGAGCCCTGCAGCCTGCAATTGGTCGTCGTCGCCTGCAGCCACGAAGAAGATGTCGAGTTCGGTCGGAGTAACCTTTGGCGAGCTCCACTTCATGACGTCGGCCCACAGCGGCAGAACAATGTCCTGCCGGGGGTGGCCCGCGATCCAGCCGTGGCCCTCATTGCGGCGCCGTGCGCGGACATAGCCTTTGGCGAAATGCTCTGCCGAGGGTCCCTCATCCTCCGCCCGCTCTTGAATGTGTAAGCCGTGCGCGAAGTCGAGTTCGCCCTGCCATGCTTGGCGGCGGTCCTCGTTCGACTTGGCAAGCACGTCGTCGACGATCGCCTGCATCGCCTCGATCTGTGACCAGACGGCTTCGTAGGGTGGATTGGGGCCGACGAGCGCACATTCGGCGATAGCGTCGGCGCACATCACAAACTCGGCGGCCTGTGCCACCACTTCGCCAGCGACTAGGAACGCCTTGGTGAAGTCGACCTTGAAGGGAGCCAACCAGGCCATCAGCTTGTCGGCGTCGTAGTCGGTGTGAGCCCATGGCAGCTGGTGGGCGATGAAGCCGTTGAGGATGCGAAGCTTCGGATCGGTCGTCAATAGGGCCGCGCGGTCGGCCTGGGACACCTTGGGCGGCTTCCATCCGAACTCGGCGAACCCGCCTTTGGTCTTGGGTGCGCCCCGTTGCATCCAGTCGACCAAGCGTCCGATCGGTTGATGCGGGCTAAGTAGGCGAGCGGCATTGCGCCAGGCCATCCGAAAGGCGTGGGGGGTGTCGACGGCCGCAGCGAGCTTATCGACTAATCTATTGTCGAAAGCCTCGACGACGGCGTCCTCCAGCTCGATCCCTGAGTCCTTAAGCGACAGCGCACCCGTAACAAGGCGCTCGGCGACGGAGAGCCAGGTCGAGTCCTTCTTAGCTAGGCGCAAGGCTGCGCGGGCCGCGGCATTGAGAGCGACCTCCGTGCCCCGGAATTGCTCGCGGGCGATCGCCTCCATCGCCTCGATCACCTTGGAGTGGGCGGCGTAGGCGCCGTCGCCATCTTTGGTCAGGTGGGTGTGGGAGAGGTGGTCGGCGAGATCATCGAGCCCGATGTCGACCTTTCCCTCCTTGTCGACCGCGCGGCGCAGTTCAGCCAAGGACTTGGGCGGAAGGGTGCGCGACGACCGCAGCAGAGCCCAGAGCACGGCCGCCCCTCGCTCGCCCCGATCACCGTAGGCGCGAATCTGGTCGCGCACCACATGAAGCCGGCTATCGCTGAGCGCTCGATCGATCAGGACCTCTACCTTGGCTTCGAACGGCTTGACGACGGCGATAAGTTCACGGGCGAAGCTAATAAGCTCGAACGGCGATTTCAGGGCCGTCAGCAGCCGCTTCTCGTGCTGATGTACGAGGTCCTGCCGCCAGTTTCCCTGGCCTTTGAGCCTACCACGCAGGATCGCGCGGCGCGCGTCTTCATCGTAGGCGTTGTCGTCTATCGCGACTTGCCGATCGCTCCAGAGTGGGGCCGGCGACGTGCTGAGTGCTGCCCTGTAGATCTCGCTGCGCGAGGTGATCACAAACAGCTTGTCGGGCATCTTCTGCACAATCAGGGCACTGATCCGCTTGCTCCATTCTTGAGCCTCGCCCTTCTTGAGCCCGGACTGGCCCCAGGGGTCCTCAAGGTGAAATAGGACCCGGCCGGGCGCCGCGAAGATCTCCTCGATGGTTCCAAGGCCGTCTTCGCATCGGACAATCTTGTAGGGTGGGTCGGCTTGACGCCGATCGTAGACTAACCGGTCGGCGGTCAGGCTCTTGCCGTAGCCGGAGGGGCCGATCAGCAGCACCGCGCCATTATTGGTGAGGACCGCTTCGGCGAGGCCGAAGTTGGCTGGCGCAACGTAGAAGGCCAGCTGCGGGTTGGCATGGGGCAGACCGCCGGACGCCTCGGCGATCTTCTCGACGTCGTTGCGGTGCAGAGGGCTGCGGACGGCGAGGAAGCGGTCTTCGACCGCTCTCTTGAGGCGCTCGACGCAGCTGTCGAGGCCTTGGCTCGGGACATGGAGCGTTCCCGTGAGGATCTGGTCGATCTTCTGGCGGGTCGCGTCCAACGTCATGCCCTCGATAAGGGCGAACCGACCGGCGAGGTCCTGCCCGGCTTTGAGGTTGAGATTAGAGGGCGTGAACGTGCGGTTGGACGGTTTTTCAGGACTGTCGACCCGTCCCGAGGCCAAGGTTCCATCGACGCTGGCGTTGGTGATGAATACATAGCGGCGTTTGGCGTTGGCGAGCATCAGGGCCTTGGCCCGCGCTCGCGGCTCGGGGCCTCTCGAACCCTTGGTCGGCTTGTCGTTCACAACGCCGGCGAATTCTTTCGGGCTCCAGGCTCCCGCGCCCCTGAATTTGATCTGTATGTGCAACTCGTCTGCCGCGGCGACGATCAGGTTAGCCTCGGCCGCGTCGAGCGGAACGTTGAGATCGGCCTTGATGTCGTCGTGGGAGGCCGGCTCGACCGTGATGCGGTCGGTGCTGGCGCCTGGCCCGAACATCAGCTTTAGAGCCACCCAGACGGTGACCAACTTCTGGTAGTCGTAGCCTTGGTAGGACGGGTTGGCCCCGCCAGCGTCATAATCGGTTGTCATGAATACCCTCTGCCAAAAATATAGGGCCAAGCGGTGCGCTCCGCTAGATTAGGGGCATCTTTGCGTGTCAGCGCCAGCTCGCGGGCCTGAAGACAGGGCTGCACCGGCCGACGTCTGCGACCAGTAAGCGCCGCATCGGTTGAGCCGGTCTGCAAAACTTTTCCTGACCAACTTGCGGGTGCCCCGATGCGACACCAGATTTGGCATGTTGAAGAAAGTCGCATACCATATAGGGAGGTTCTCATGGCGATTAATCGTAAAGGTACTTCGAGCAAGGTTGCCTCTCTGGCGGCCGACACGCTGTTCAAACCTGGCTCGTCGCAGGTTGCTCGTAAACTCGCCGGCTCGGCGCTTTCCCAGTCCCGCACCAACCGTCAAACTGGTGCGGAGATGGAGGATCTGGCGTCGAAGGTTCTGCGCAGTGATCGCTACTCGGACAAGACAAAGGCGCTTGCAGGCTCAGTTCTGTCTCAATCGAACAAGAAGCGCTGACAGCTGTTCCGGCAGCAGGGCGTGGTCGCTACA
>JBDKHE010000222.1:0-3692 GCA_039797805.1 Verrucomicrobiota bacterium | reverse complement strand
TTCCACGAAGCTGGCTTCGTGTCTGATCATCATGGCACAGACGTGCTTGACGGTGCGTATGATGGAATCCTGGACCAGAGTGTCGGAAATGGTGATAGCTTCGGCCATGGGGGTGGTGTCGGCTCTATATCGGACATACAAGAGGGGAATTGAGGAGATTCGGCCTGCCGGGCTTGCGCTTACGGCGGAAAGATTTAGCCGTTCTCAGATGCTGCTGGGTCGACCGCTTTCCTGGATTCTTCTGTTTGTCGGATTCGCGCGGGCCTTGGCCATTCCAGCTGATCAAGCCATCACGATGCTACCATCCTCTGACGCCCGTTTTTTTTGGGAAGGCCGCTTTGATCGTACTGACCCGGGAAGACCGGTGATCATCTGGGCGGGCAGCCGGCTCGGGCTGGATTTTGAGGGCGGACATCTGGCGGTGCTGTTCGGCGAGGCGACGGGACAGAACTACTTCAATATCTCGGTGGACGGCAAAATGGCCGTAGTCGGAGTGCCTGCCGGACCGGAGTATCGCTTCGTTTGGCCGCATACATTGACCCCGGGGAAGCACCGATTGGAGTTGTTCAAAAGGAGCGAGGCCGATGCGGGGCACGTTGCCATCGCAGGGGTGGAGCTTGCCGCCGGTGCCCGTGCCTGGGCCCCGGAAAGGCCGTCGTACCGGCTCAGAATGGAATTCATCGGGGACTCGATCACTGTTGGGGCATGCAATGAAGATGGAGCCACGGACCAATGGGATGACCGTCGTACGCATAACCACGCCCTGAGCTATGGCTGGCTGACGGCCCAGGCGCTGGGAGCTGATGAACGGGCGATCGCGGTGAGCGGCATGGGTATTGCGGAAGGTTACGTGGAAATGAAGGCGGGCGAGGTGTGGGATAAGACCTATCCACGAGCGACCGCGGCGCGGGCCGATCTTCAGTCGTGGCAACCTGATGTGGTGTGTCTCAATTTTGGTGAGAACGACGATTCCTTCACCCGCAATCAGCAGCGTCCGTTTCCGGCGGACTATACGGCTGGTTATGTCGCCCTGGTACGATCTGTGCGGGCGGCGTACCCGCGGGCCAGCATCGTGCTATTGCGTGGGGGCATGTTTGGCGGCGCAAAATCGCCCGAGCTGAAGGCTGCATGGGACAAGGTGGTGCGGGAGGTCGAAGGATCGGATCCGGGTGTCGCGCATTTTGTCTTCACGCACTGGTCCGAACAGCATCCCCGGGTCAGTGACCATCGCGCCATGGCGGCGGAGTTGACGGAATGGTTGAAAGCGCAATCCTTCATGCAAACCCGCCTGAGATAGCTGAGGCGGCAATGAAGCGGAGATGCTTGAGAAAAATTTGGCCTGTTTACCCCTGCAATACCCCATGAAATTACTCCCTTGGTTATTCCTTTGCGCGCTGACGGGCTTGATTGCCCAGGACAACCCTTCGACGCGCAAGGTTGGATCGTACCCGCTCACCGCCGACTCCCTCCCGCAGGCCGGAGTGCCCAAGGGGCAGCTGCTCGGACCTTACGAATGGCACAGCCGGATCATCCGCGGCACGGTGCGGCGCTACTGGGTCTATGTACCGGCCCAATACAATCCCGAAAAACCTGCGGGACTGCTCGTGTTTCAGGACGGCCAACGGGCACTCAACCCCAAAGGGTCGCTCCGGGTGGACCAAGTGATGGAGAATCTCATTCACAAGAAGCAAATGCCGGTGTGCATCGGCCTTTTCATCACGCCCGGCAACCTCAGCGAGCATTACCCGGAAGGTCTCGGCATGAGCAATCCCGACAACCGCGCGCAGGAGTATGATGTGCTGAGTGACGATTATGCCCGGATGCTCAAGGACGAGCTCATACCGGAATTGAAGAAGACCTACGCGATCACGGATGACCTCGAGCGGCGCGTCATCGGCGGCACCAGCAGCGGAGCCATCTGTGCATGGACCGTGGCTTGGGAGAGACCGGACCAGTTCCGCAAGGTGATCAGTCTCATCGGTAGCTATACATCGATCGGCTATCGTCCCGCCCGGGGCAACCAACCCATGTTGCCGGGTGGCGACCTCTACCCAACGCTGATCCGGAAGAGTCCGATCAAACCCATCCGCGTCTTCTTGCAGGACGGCACCAACGATCTCAGCAACAGCGTACCCAATGGGGTTACGCCCGACGCCTGGTCCTTGAGCAATGAGCATGGCAGCTGGCACCTCGCCAACCTGCAGATGCTCTCCGCCCTGGAATACGCCAATCGCGTGGCGGATCAGCGCAAGCAAGCCGGGCCGCGCTATGACGTGGCCCATGCCTGGGGTGATGGCTGGCACTCGGATGAACACGGAGGTTCGATCCTGCCGGACATCCTCCGCTGGATGTTTAGGGACGTGGAGCCCTGAGGGAGATTTCCACGCTTGGGCGGGGTTTCGAACAGCTGTTGGACAATTCAAGGACCAATCTGGGCCACACTTTGCTATTGGGTTAAAGCTGCTTACCGAATACCCGATAGGTGGTAGGGCCGCAGTTTTTGATACCAGGTGTCAGCACAATGCGATTCTTTCGTTAACTATGGATTCCCCGCCCGACTCGAACATTTCCGACCTCCCCGTGGCGGTGAGAGTGCTCATTGCCGATGATGATCCGATGATCACCAATGTGATGCAGCGGCTGCTGCAGCGCCAAGGGATCGCCAGCAAGGCGGTTTCGAATGGCCGGGAAGCGCTGCAGTATCTGCAGGCAAATCAGGTCGAAGTGGTGATCACCGACATACTCATGCCGGAAATGGACGGTTACGAGTTGATACCAAAACTGCGCAAGACGGCGCCGAACATCCGTATCCTGGCGATGACGGGGAACGCGCCGCAGTTCGCCTTCGACATGCACCACATGGCCAAAATGCTCGGCGCCGACCGGGTCATCGGCAAGCCCTTCGAATTGCCGGATCTCCTGAAGGTGGTGAACGAATTGCTGGCCGCGCCACCGCGGCAGGACGTGTTGGCCGATCGCGGGTGATCGATGCAGGCGTAGCGCGCCCGCGCTAGCGAAGGCGTGGCGTGGCGCGGCCGGAAACGGTCTCGAGTCGCGGCCGCCGGGCCGGGCGTTGCGTCAGAGGTGTTGTTCCGGCGGGACGATCCTTGCGCAGGACGGGTCGGGTGGCTTCACTGGATCCATGGATGTGATTCCGCCATCTTCTCCACGCGAGCCGGGAGCGCTGTCCGCCTTGGCTGCGCGAGTGCTGGGATGCCTGATCGAGAAGGAATTGGCCACCCCGGACATCTATCCGCTGACGCTCAATGCGTTGGTCAATGCATGCAACCAGAAGAGCAACCGCGATCCGGTGATGGAAGCCTCGGCGCGGGAGGTGGAGGCCGCGCTCGACGAATTGCGGCAGGCGCGCCTGGCGGTGGTCTTTGCCGGGGCGGATGCGCGTGTGCCGAAGTACAAACAGAAGCTGGATGCGGTTTACCCCATGGACGCGGTGGCGCGCGCCCTGTTGGGTGAACTGCTGCTGCGGGGCCCGCAGACCACGGCCGGACTTCGTGGTAACACGGAGCGATTACATCCGATGCCCGCGACGGAGGAGATTGAGGCGGTCTTGGCCGATCTGGCGGGCCGTCCCTCTGGAGCCATCGTGCGCAAGCTTGCCCGGCAACCTGGCCAAAAGGAAGCGCGATGGACCCAGTTGCTTACCGGGGAACCGGCGGAGGACACCCCCTCGG
>JBDKHE010000221.1:0-4441 GCA_039797805.1 Verrucomicrobiota bacterium | reverse complement strand
TAGTCGGTGCCGAGCAGGTAGAACTTCTTCTTGCCCTCGGCGAGATAGAAGTCGACCGCCGGCGTGGCCTGCTGGTTGACGGCCTCGGCGGTGTAGAACACGTTCTGGGACTCTTCTTCACCCTCGTATTGCACAGGGTAGAACAGCAGCGCGTTGTTCTTCTCGAGGACGGGCAGGCAGTATTTGCGGCTGACGGAGGTCCAGCAGCCGAAGGTCACGGCGACCTTGTCCTGTTCGGTGAGCTGCTTGCACTTCTCGGCGAAGGTCGGCCAGTCGGAGGCGCCGTCGACGATGACGAGCTCGATCTTCTTGCCGAGCACGCCGCCCTTGGCGTTGATCTCGTCGGCGGTGAACATGAGGATGTCGCGCAGCGAGGTCTCGCTGATCGCCATCGTGCCGGAAAGGGAGTGGAGCACGCCCACCTTGACGGTGTCGGCGGCATGGAGGGCGGAGGTGAAAGCGGAGGCGAGAAGCGCGCCCGCGGCTACAAGGTAACGGGATGTTTTGAACATGATGATGACAGGGGAGAGATTTCGTGGAGGCCGACGGCCTCCGCGGAAGCGGAGCGCCGGTCGGCGGGAATCAACAGGCGCGCGCTCCCGCGAGAACGGGGAGCGCCGCCGCTAGCGGGATGTGATCAGAACTTGAAGAGAGCCTGCACGCCGAAGAACGACTTGCTGCCCGTGTTCTTGTAATCGTAGTAGGAATACTCACCGCGGATCGAAAGGTTGTCGGTGAGCTTGTAGGTCGGGCTGACCGTGTACTGCAGGTACTTGTCGGCGCCCACCGCGGCCTTCGGGGAGTCACCGCTCAGGCGGAAAACCCAGGAAACCGGACCGGCCGGCGTGTAGCCGAGCAGCGCGAGCCAGGAAGTGCTCTTGATGCCCATGCCGGCGTTGGAGTTGGCAACTTCACCGGCGATGTAGACCTCGCTGGAGACGTTGTACTGGGCCCAGAGGTCGAGCATCAGCACCGAGTGGGACTGGAAGCCGCCCTTGCTGTCATAGGCCACACCGGCGAAGATCGTGAGATCCTTCGTGCCGGTGTACTTGTAGTAGCCTTCAAAGCCGGCGTTGTCCTTCAGTTCGCCGTCGCCCTTGAAGATGCTGTAGGGGCTGTAGACGGAATCGACCAGGGCCAGACCGTAGCTATGGGCCGAGTCCGAGTAATCCAGACGGATGCCGGAGTGATAGGCCGGGATCGAGAACATCGAGCCGGCCGTCGGGGCCGCATAGGTGATCTGCGTCATGTTGACGGGATCAAACGCCTCGTAGCCGTGGTAGCTGAGGAATTTGCCACCCGTGATCGAGTAGCCTTCACCCGCGTCGTAGGTCGCATAGGCATCGAGGACGGTGACTTCGTCGCCGGCCACGCCGGGATAGAAGAGGCTCACGACACCCGTCACCGGCTTGAAGGAAGCGGTGAAGGCGGTCTTGATCGCATCGGTGTCGAAGCGATCGGTCGCAGGCGAACCGTCGGTTTTGGTGTACTGGTAGGAGCCGACGGCATAGCCGCCGACGGAGAAGTTTTCGTTCAACTTCACATCGGCCAGGGCCGTGCTGGCCAGAGACAGCAGGGCGGAGGCCCAACCTGCGAGACGGATTGTTTGCTTGGTCATGAGTGCAGTAGGATTGATTGCTTGTTAGTGATGATGAGTTCGGTCCGTACTGACACTGGACGTGTCGCGTGGAACCGAACACACTTGAGCAACTCCCCTGCCAGCGTGGGTCCGACCTGATGTCATACGCAGCGCATACAATTCATCTCAAACAGCCCAATGGATGAAACGCATTCATGTCTTCCCTTTTTCAGAGGGAAAAAGCGTCTGGCTCGGCAAGACCATCGGACGATTTCGGTCAAACTTAACGACAACATTCCCTCTCCACCCTGCCTGCAGCCATGTGCCAGGATTCGGCGGAGTGAGCTTTGCTCGCGACTCTGGACATGGAATGTCGCGAGCAAGCTCGCTCCCACATCATTTTCGCGGCTCACGAAGCCTATTCCTACTATCAGTGAAAGGGCTCAACTCCCGGCCGACAGATCGGCGATCCGCGCCTCAGCGGCGTCAGGAGCTGACGCCCTGCCCGTCCGCAGAATGATATACCCGCAACTGTCTGGATGCGGTTAGGACTTCGCTCTGACCGCATCAGCCGTGCTGCCGGCCGACTGCAGCGCCAAAAAATTTCCTTCCTCGCTACTTTGGACAAAGCCCTCGGTCACCGACTTCAGGTCTTCCCAGCGCCGACGGATGGCTTTGGCCTCGTCCTTGGTGATCGTGTTGTCGGAAGCGGCCACGGCAATGACCCCGAGCATGTCGGCAAACTCCTGCACGATGTTGTTCGTGAACGGAATCAGCTGGTAGGGATGCGGCTTGGTCTTGGGGTTGGTGATGAAAAAGCCCCCGGCCCGCTCGCAGACCCACTGGGCGATGCGCGGATCGTTGGTGATGCGCAGCAACTGCTCGATGCGGTCAAGCGGGTTGTTGGCGCCGCTGCCGGTCTCGTCCTGGGGTGGCTCGGCCCATTTGTAGATCAGGGATAGCGACAGCCCCATGTCACTGGAGATCTGTTTGGCACTGGTCTTTTTCAACACCTCCTTGAGCAGCTCGTGCGATTGCATGACTGGCCATCGTGCAGGGGGGCGTCGGAAAGGCAATCCCGCCTTGAGAAGGCGGCCGCCAACCCCGGCAGCATCTTTTTTGTGTCAATTGCCCGGGGTTTATGGCTAAAACATGACCTTTCTTTCCATGAACATTCACGAGTACCAAGCCAAGGCCCTGTTCGAAAAATACGGCGTCGCCGTCCCCAAGGGCGTCGCCGCCCGCAGCGTAGCGGAATTCGAACCCGCCCTCGCCCAGCTCCCCGACGCCCCCGTCGTAGTGAAATCCCAGATCCACGCCGGCGGCCGCGGCAAAGGCACCTTCACCGACGGCTTCAAGGGCGGCGTCAAATTCGCCAAGACCAAGGCCGACGCCCTCGCCTACGCCAAGGCGATGTTCGGCAACACGCTCATCACCGCCCAAACCGGCCCCGCCGGCCGCAAGGTGCAGACCGTCTACTTCACCCAGGCCAGCGACATCACCAAGGAATACTACCTGGCCATCCTGCTGGACCGCGTCAGCTCCCGCCCGGTCATCGTCGCTTCCACCGAGGGTGGCGTGGAGATCGAGAAGGTTGCCCACGAGACGCCCGACAAGATCTTCAAGATTATCGTGGACCCCGCCGTCGGGCTCCAAGGCTACCAGGCCCGCGAGCTGGCCTTCCGCCTCGGCCTCACCGGCGATTATTTCAAAAACGCGGTCAAGCTGATCGCCTCCCTCTATAAGATGTTCTGGGAAACCGACGCCGCCATGGTCGAGGTCAACCCCCTCATCACCACGCCCGACGGCAAGGTCCTCGCCCTCGACGCCAAGGTCTCCTTCGACGACAACGCCCTCTTCCGCCACCCCGACATCGTCGCCCTGCGCGATCTCAATGAGGAAGACCCCAAGGAGATCGAGGCCGCCAAGTTCGCCCTCTCCTACATCGCCCTCGACGGTAACATCGCCTGCCTCGTCAACGGTGCCGGCCTCGCCATGAGCACGATGGACATCATCAAGCACTTTGGCGGCAGCCCGGCCAACTTCCTCGACGTCGGCGGCGGCGCCTCCAAGGATCAGGTCCAGGCCGCCTTCAAAATCATTCTTACCGACCCGAACGTGAAGGGCATTCTGGTCAACATCTTCGGCGGCATCATGGACTGCAACACCATCGCCACCGGCGTGGTCGCCGCCACCCGCGAGCTCGGCCTCAAGATCCCGCTCGTCGTCCGCCTCGAGGGCAACAACGTCGCCGCCGGCAAGAAGACCCTGTCCGAATCCGGCCTCAAGATCGACTCCGCCGACACCATGGCCGATGCCGCCCAAAAGATCGTGAAGCTGGTGGCCTGACAGCCACCGCTAGGAGTTCTTGGTACTGCGTTGAGCGTCATCAAACCACCGGACCTAACTCCTCACCATTAACTCATAACCTCTCACTTTTCCTCCCTTCCCCCATGTCCATTCTCATCACTCCTGACACCAAGGTCCTCGTCCAAGGCATCACCGGCGAGTTCGGCGGACGCCACACCAAGCTCTCCCTCGACTACGGCACGAAGATCGTCGCCGGTGTCACGCCGGGCAAGGGCGGGCAGTTTTTCGAGCACGGCGCGCACCGCGTGCCGATCTTCAACACGGTGCGCGACGCCGTCGCCGCCACCGGCGCGACCGTCTCCTCCGTGTTTGTCCCCCCGCCCTTCGCCGCTGACGCCATCCTCGAGTGCGTGGACGCCGATCTCGACCTCTGCGTCGCCATCACCGAGGGCATTCCGATCAAGGACATGATCGCCGCCAAGCGCGCCATGCAGGGCAAGAAGACCCGCCTCATCGGACCCAACTGCCCCGGCCTCGTCACCCCTGGCACCG
>JBDKHE010000220.1:0-4050 GCA_039797805.1 Verrucomicrobiota bacterium | reverse complement strand
AACTCGTCACCTGCCGCGATGGCACCATCGCCGTGATCGGCACAGACGACACCGGCGCACTGTACGGCTGCCTTGAACTGGCCCGGTTGCTGCCCGCCGGCTGGCCCAAGGGTCCCCAACGCCTCGCCGACGCCCCGGTCATGGTCCTGCGCGGGCCCTGCATCGGCATGCAGAAGACATATTACCTGCCCGGACGCAAAGTCTACGAGTACCCATACACGCCGGAGGAATTCCCGTTCTTCTACGACAAGGCGATGTGGACCGAATACCTCGATTTCCTCGCCGACCAGCGGATGAACACCCTCTACCTGTGGAACGGTCATCCCTTCGCCTCGCTCGTGCGCCTGCCGGACTACCCCGAGGCCGTCGAGGTGAGCGACGAAGTCTTTGCCCAGAACGTCGAGATGTTCCACTGGCTGACCGCGGAGTGCGACCGCCGGGGCATCTGGCTCGTGCAGCAGTTCTACAGCATCATCATCTCGAAGCCTTTCGCGGAAAAGCACGGCCTCTCGACCCAGCTCCATGAATCCACGCCGCTCGTCGACGACTACATGCGCAAGTCGATCGCGGAGTTCGTCCGCCAGTTTCCGAATGTCGGTCTCATGCCCTGCCTCGGCGAGGCGCTCCAGGATCAAGCGGCCCAGACCCGCTGGATGACCGACGTCATCTTGCCCGGCGTGAAGGACGGCATGAAAGCCGCCGGCTTGACGAAGGAGCCGCCCATCGTTCTGCGCACCCATGCCACGGACGCTACCAAGGTGATGCCCGAGGCCCTCAAGGTTTATCACAACCTCTACACCGAGGCGAAATTCAACGGCGAATCGCTCACTACCTGGGAACCGCGTGGCGTCCGCCAGGAACTCCACCTCACGATGAGCCGCGTCGGTTCCACTCACATCGCCAACGTTCACATTCTGGCCAACCTCGAGCCGTTCCGCTACGGCGCCACCGACTTCATCCAGAAGTCCGTCCTCGCCATGCGCGACCGTCTCGGCGCGAAAGGCCTGCACCTTTACCCGCTCTTCTACTGGGACTGGCCCGTGTCGCCCGATATCGTCACGCCTCAGCTAAAACAATGGAACCGCGACTGGATCTGGTTCGAAGCCTGGGCCCGCTATGCCTGGAATCCCGACCGCGACGCCGCCGGCGAACGCGCCTACTGGACCGCGCGTCTGGCCGAGCACTACGGCGCGGCCGCCGCCAGCCTCATTCTTGACGCCTACAACTTCTCCGGCGAATGCGCCCCGCGCCTTTTGCGCCGCTACGGCATCACCGAGGGCAACCGCCAGACGATGTCGCTGGGCATGACCCTCGACGAACTCATCCACCCCGAGAAGTACCGTGAGTTTCCCGAACTTTGGGAATCCCAGTCGCCCCCCGGCGAGCGCCTCAAGGAATACGCCGAGCGCGCATGGGAAAAGCAGCCGCACGAGGGCGAGACCCCGCCGTCCATCAACGCCGAGGTGCTCGACTTCTCGGCCCGCGCGGTCGCCGCGATTGACGCCGCCGCGCCCCTCGTGACCGCCAACCGTGCGGAGTTCATCCGGCTGCAGAATGATATCCACGCGATCCGGGCCATGTCCCAAAACTACGTCGCCAAGACCGAGGCCGCCATGGCCGTGCTCCGCTTCCGTTACAGCAAGGACCTCGCCGACATGGAGCGCGCCGAGCGGGCGCTCGCCGAAAGTCTCAAGCACTACCGCATGCTCACGGCGCTCACGAAGGACACCTACACCGCCGCCAACTCGATGCAGACCGCCCAGCGCCGCATTCCCGTCCCCGGCGGCGTCGGTGGCAAGGCCGCCAACTACCACTGGACGCAGCTCCTCCCGATCTACGAAAAGGAACTCGCCGACTTCCGCGCCCAGGTCGCCGCGCTGAAGTCCCCCGGTGGCGCCCAAGGCCGCACCCACGCCCCCCTCACCCCCGCCGCGTGGAAACTCCTCACCCCCGGCCTGGCCACCTTCACCGTGCAAGTGGGCAACACCGTGTTCCCCGACTCCCCCGCCACCTTCACTTCCGTCGCCCCCGAATTGGAAGGCCTGCAGGGCATCAGCCTGCCCCGCTCCGGCCAGACTGACTCGATCGAGTTTGAGTGCCCCACCCCTGTCCGCGTGCTCATTGGTTACTTCAACAACCGCGGGCTTGAGTGGCGCCAGCCGCCCACGCTCGAAACCGACGCCTCCGCCGCCGACAACGGCGGCGCCGAACCCTACATCCTCGACGCCGCCAAATTCGACCAGCTCCCCTCGCTCAACGTCCACGCCTTCGACTACCCCGCCGGCCGCCACAAGATCGAAGTCCGCGGTTCAGGAACCTACGTCATCCTCGGCATCGTCCGGTAATGCGCCGAGTCCCCTCGCCAGGCATCATTCTCCTTCTCCGCCTTCTCCGCCCGATTGGGGAGTAAGAGTACGAGAAAGAGCAGGAGCTCCCGGTGGAGGGCCGGTCTCCCGACCGGCCGTGCCTTGAATGAACGTGATTCCTTCCCAACCACGGTCGGTCAGGAGACCGACCCTCCATTATACTAATCGCCCGATGCTCTTACACATTGCGTGACAACGCAGGTAGGGCGGGCACTCCGCTGTCCAACGTGCTTCGTAGCGCATGTCCGGCGCGGACCGGCGCCCCCCAAGTGGAGGGCCGGTCTCCCGACCGGCCGTGCCTTGAATGAACGTGATTCCGCTCCCAACCACGGTCGGTCAGGAGACCGACCCTCCATCAAGGCAGTGGCGCCGGCGGCGCGCATGTCAGGATGGATCCTTCGCATGGCTCAGGATGACAACCAGAGATGCCTTGAACTCCCATCCGTGTAGATCCGTGCAATTCGTGGTCAAAAGGATCGAGGCTCGGGTTCATTTGACCAGCAGGGAGATGATCTTCGGTGAGCCGCCGAGAGTGACCAGCGTCACCGTGTAGTCACCCGCGTTCATGCCGACGTCGTCGAGCGTCACGGTGTTGCCGGCGGTCAACGCCAGTTCCAATTTACGCGACCCCATCAACGTGCCATCCGCGGCGTGAACCTCAAGCTCGACCGGCACGGGCAGGGGACCGGGGTTGGCGTAGCGGATCGTGAAATCATGCGCGCCGCCGAGGCCGACTTGGATGGACCAGACGAAACTGCCACCATCCTGTTTCGCCTGCGCCACGGGATAAGCCATTTCACCCGGTAGGGGCGGTTGCTCCCCACCACCCTGCTTCGGATGCGAAGACCCGCCCGAAGAGCCGATTGGGGAAACGGCTTCGGCCAGAATCGTGGCCTTCATATCCGCCGTGGAAATCGCAATGGCCGAGATGACCGCCTGATACGACGTCACCCGGGGGAAGGAAATCGTCAACCGGCCATCCTTCGCCCGGGCGGTGACCACTTTCTTCGTCGCCCGGGAAAAACCGGCCTCTTTCCACAAGTCCACGTCACGCAGCACGGTCTCGCCGTTCACCGCGACATCGAACAGCCGCCAACCGGTGCAATCGCCGCCGCCGGCGCCGTACCACGGCTCGGAAAAATACAGCTCCACGCGATACTCGCCGGCCGGCACGGCAAACTCGTAGCGCAATTTTTCCCGGCCGTAGCGGTAGGCTTGAAACAGCCCCGCGTCGTTCGTGCCGCGGATGATCTCGCTGCTCACCCGCTGGCTGCCGAAGTGGGCCGGCACATCCGGGTATTCTCCGGCCCACGAGACCGAACGCCATGAAGCATTCGTTCGGGAGCCGTCATCCGCCGTCCAAAGCTGACCATTTGTATCCGTGTAGTCAGGCCCTCCACAATTCACCCGGTAAAGATAGTTCTGTCCGGTTGTCGCCGCGGTAAGATTCACCTTCAGTCCGCCAAGTTCGCCCAGCCGTGCCGCACCGGGCAGATTGCGCAGCACGATGGCGTCGGTCGCCACCACCTGCCCGTTCACGCGGCCTTCGGCATAGAGGACGTTGGTCGCGATCTCGACGTCGTCCCACGAGAAATGCGTGCCGACTGCACCGCGCTTTCTCACCCCGAGCGAGTGATCCTTCACGTCGTTGAACAATTCGACCTCGTCGCAGTTGGAGTAAACG
>JBDKHE010000219.1:0-6699 GCA_039797805.1 Verrucomicrobiota bacterium | reverse complement strand
GGTTGGGATTGGCGATGCTTTGTACATGGGCTGCCGTCATCGGCCGTGCCGCCGAGACGCGAGTCGAGATCAGCCCGGAGCTTAAGGGGGCTTGGTTGGTCCCTGATGCCGGATGGGACGGGCGCACCGTCCTGCTTTTTCATGGCATGGCGTCCGACATGGACGATGCAGGCGGCTTGTTGAAAAGGTTGGCGGAACGGCTCGCGGCCCGCGGGATCGCGAGCCTGCGCATCAATTTCCGGGGTGAAGGTGATGCCCTGCGGACTGATCTCGAGTCCACGTTCGAAACACGGCTGGAGGACGCGGCCGCGGTCTTGGCCTATGTTCATCAGCAACGCGGTGTGGACCCCCGTCATGTTGGGGTCATGGGGTTCAGCCTCGGCGCATCCACCGCGATCGAAACAAGCGCTCGTCACCCTGAATGGTTCCGCACCATGGCCGTTTGGTCGAGCCCGAGCGGTGATCAATTTGCGCAGATGACGCTCAGTGAGACTGCGCAAAAAGCTTTGCGCGACGGCGAGGCCACCGAGGAGATTCCTGGCTGGAAAAAACTCACGACGAAGCGTGCTTTCTACGAGAGCTTCCGCGGTATCGATCTGGACGTTTCGCTGGCGAAATACCCCGGTGCCTTCTTCTCGCTCCGCGGCTCGGAGGATTTTCTTCCCCAGCATGAGGCCGAGTTCATGCGCATCGCGAAAGGGCGTCCCGCCGAGGCGGTCGTCATCGGCGGTGCCAGTCACATTTTCAATGTCTTTGAACCTGACTTGGGGTTGGCCGAACGTGCCTTGAATCTGACAGTGGCGTGGTTTGAGCGAACCCTCTGAGCAGCCACGGGGAGGCTGTGGCGCAACGAGCGAGTGCCGGGCGCAAGCGGAGGCGGAATGGCGGTCGGGGTCGCAGCGAGTGTGCTCCAGGTCCTTTGGGCACCTTACGGTTCCAAGGCGTAAGCCGCGAATTTGTCCGCGATCCTAGCTGTGCCCGGGTCTCCCTCGTGTAAGTAGAAGCGGTAGCGCAGGGTCAGGCTGCCGCCGGCGGGAATGGTGTAATTGCCCTTGTCCCGCGGATGCTTCTGTTCCGGCTCGAACTCATGCTGGCCGAAAGGGTTGGCGGCAAAGAGTCCGTAATCCCGCGCCATCCACCAGGTCGGATGCCGCAGGTTTTTCGGGTGGTCGAAGATCGCGATGCCGTAGGTCTTGCCGAGATGGTCGGCGTAATAATCACACCAGGCAGCGCGCTTGCCCCAGGCGTCCTTGTCGCGATCGCCCGCTGCCGTGAGGATGCGGCCGTGGCCGGGGACATCCTGGCCTTGCAGGCGATGGGGCATGGTCAACCACTGGGCCACGCGGATGGCCATCGTGCCTTCCTTGCTGTCGCCCAAGACGAGCGGGGTGTCGGACTGGGCGTGAATGGTTACCTCATAGTCCAACGAACGATTGGCGCGACCTTCGTCGCGAAAGCGGATGACTGTTTCGTCGGTCGCGATCAATTTGCCTTCGGAATCGAGCCAGCGGTTGCGGGTGCGCAGCACGCCGGTTTCGCCGCTGGTCGTTTCAATGAGTCCGTCATGCACGGTGCGGCCCTTGATGGTGTTGCCGCCGGCAGTGCCCTCGTTCCAGAAGTCGATCTTGTTGGCATCGCCATGGGCGAACATGAGCGCGCGGTGGTGCGGGTGGTCCCGGTCCTCGCCAGGCGTATCCTTCATGGGAAAATCGCGGGTCAGGCCGGTTCCGTCCGGCATGAGGATGGGGTAACAATAGGGGCGCGATGCGCCGTCACCGAAAACATATTCGGTGAACAGCGCGCCGTCGGTCTCGACGCGCACGCGGTCGGCCAGGCGCGTGAGGGTGACGCCCGCGGGCGCGGCCGTGGCCGCGACCCAACAGGCGAGAAGGGCGAAGTGCGGATAGCTATGTCGGCCGGGCATGGTTGTGGGGGACGTGCTTCAGCTCTTCGGGGTGAGCGGGGTGAAGTAGTATATCACGATGTAGGTGCACGGCGTGTCGCCGGCGTTGCGGAGGCGCGTGACGGCATTGGCGGTGAAGTGAAGAATCGAGCCGGGACCGACGGTCTTCACGTTGCCGTCATAGGTCGCCTCCACGAGGCCTTCCTTGATGATGATGATTTCCTCCTGCAAATGCCGGCGGGGTTCGCCGCTGTTCTCGCCCGGCTTGAGCGTGCTGATGTGGCAATGGGCCTTGTCGAGCGTCGACGTGGGGCCGTCGAAGACGTCGCGTCGCTCCCCCTTGGGCGTAGGGATGACCGTGAGCGAGTTCCAGTCATAGACGGCGGTCCCGAGCTGGGGGGCGGGAGCGGGCGAGGAGGTTTGGGCGGAAAGCATGGTGGCAAAAAGAGCGAGGGCGGTGGGGAGGAGCAGTTTGGCGTTCATGGGGAAAGGAGGTCAGCGGCGCTCGAGCCAAGCGACCCACGGACGGTTTGTGCCGGTCGCGGGCGGGGTAAGCGTGACGGTCGCACCCGCGGTGATGGGCTGGGCGACGGTCTGCAAGGGTCCTCCGCCCGAGTCGAGCCACGCGAGGGTGAATCGGCCGGAGTCGCCTGACAGGTCCAGGTCCACGCCAGCACCAGCCATCGAGTAAACAAGATACGCCCGGCCCGGTGCCGCCATCGCCCAGGCGGTGTCGGTGTGATTGCGCAGCAAGGCGGCGGGGCGCGTCTGGGCGCGGGCCGCCACGGGAATCTCCCGGTCGATCGCGGTGGTGAGATCAGGGAATTCGTCTGTCTTGCGCACAATGACCAGCGCGGGGTAAGCGTCGCGATACTCGCGCCAGGCCCGGTAGCGCATCGCGGCCGAGCCTTGGCGGATGGTGCTGGTCAGCTTCTGGAACGCGGGCGAGCTGACGATGTTCGCTCCGGCCCAAGTCGGATTGGTGTTCGTGTCTCGCAGTCGCTGCAGGTCGGCCTCGGTCACGATGCCGACTGACTGTTCGCGCGGGGCCTTGTTCAGGCCGCCGGTGATCGTGTAGAGCGAGCCGTCGGGCCGGTAGAACCAATGGTGAAAGTCGATGGCGGTGATCATCGGGCCGCGCACGGGATCGGCGAGAATGGCGTCCATCTGGTCGCGCGGCACCTCGAGACAGATGAAAACCCGCCGCTGGTTTTCCTTTTCCCACTCGGCGATGCTGTCGAGCCAGAACTGAACGAAGGCGAGGGGGCCGGAGTACTCGCGGTCGAGGCCGAAGACGACGTTGGGGCTGCGCCCCAGCACATCGAGCGTGTGGCGGATATAGAGGCGGTGCAGCTCGCGGCGCAAAGGGTGGCTGACGTCGTAGAAGGCACTCGCCGCGGGATTCTCGTCGGGCAGACCGGTGTCCTGCAGGCAATTGACCGGCCGCCACGGGAAGTCGACGTAGTGCGCGCGGGTTTCCTGCAGGGCATGCTGAAAATAGAAATGGTTGTAGAGGATCAATCCGCGTTCCTCGCAGAGGTCGGCGAATTCCTGCAGACGGCTGAAATACCACGGGTTGAATTGGGTCAGGTCGTACTTGCTCAGGCTGTTCCAGTCCTTCTCCGTGCCGCCGCTGCGCGCCCAGGGCATTTCCATGAACGGGCCCCAGACGTTGCCGTCCTTGTGCTCGGCGGCGCCGTAGTAGTTGTGGTTCACCCTACGGCGCTCGTACCAGAGGCCGTAGTGTTGATAGAAGGCCGAGCGCGGCGCCATGCCGTCGGCGACCTGCCGAAGATCGTCGGTCAGGCCAGGGCCGGTCTCGCCTGGTGCGAAACGCGTGAGGGCCGGTCCGTAGGCTTTGGCGAGCGCGCGCGGCATTTGGCCTTGGAACCACGAGTAGTTGGTCGTGGCGGTCCAGGCGGGCTGGCCATCAATGGTGAATCTGGCGTCCTCGACCCGCAACGGGTGGGAGGTGCGTGCCCGTCGGTGCGCGGTCTCGGTGGCGAGATAGGCTTCGGTTTCGGCCACCGTGAGCGCCGGGGCGTCGTCGTTTTCGGTCGGCGCGATACCGGGGCTGCTTGTGCGTCGGGCGGCATCCGCGCCCAAGCGTTCGGTGAGCTGCGCAAGGTAGAGGCTGGCGGGCTTGAGCGGACCACCGCGGCCGATGTCGCGCAGGGCGGTCTCGCCGTCGCCTCCGGCGATCCAGTCGTCGGTCACGTCGCCCCGGCAACCGTAGGCGCGGTTGGGGGCATCGGGCGGACTTTGCACCTGGATGTCGGTAGCCTCGCAGTTCCAGAGAATGGAGTTTGCTGCGGCCCAGCCGCTGCCGCCCTCGTCGACACCGCGGTTGAACAGGCGCAGGGCGTTGCCGCGGATGATTACGCGGTCGTAAAGGATGCCGGAAGCCCAGCTTTCCACAGGACCGCTGTAGTTCAGCGCGTGACGCGCGGTGCATTGCAGGAAAACGTTGGGTCCCGCGGCGGTGAAGCCGGTTGTGAAATCGCGCAGGCCATGCTCACTCGTGCAGCGCTGCATGAGCGTGCTCTGGCCGCCGATGGAGAAGACGCGGCGGCGGAGGTCGGCGAGTTCAGAAACCGGGTCTTGCGCGGTGCAATCCTCGACGGTGACGCGCAGGGCATCAGTCTGCACGTTGACGACATAGCCGGCGAAATGCCGTGCGGTGATCCGGCGCACCCAGGCGTCCTCGACCTTGTCGAGGGCGATGCCGCCCCAGGCGTGATCCTCGTCCATCACCGCCGGGCGGTGCTCCGAGACGCAGCGCAGGTTTTCCACACCCACGTGGTCGATGCGGCCGGGGAACAGGTAGCGATAAACCGACCCACCGCCATAGGTTTGGTCGAGCGCGGTCGTGATCGGTGCGTCGATCGTGATGCGGTTGCCCTCGATCGCGCGGACGGTGCGATCCCATAGAATGTCGCGGGAACCTGGCTTCCAATGCAGGCGCGTGTCGGCCCGCCAGCCAGGGAAGCGGTCCATGCCGAGGAGCGCGACCCATTCGGCGGTGCAAGGACGCTGAACCACGATGCGGTCTCCGGCGGACAAGCCCGCGGCGTTCTCCAGGGTGAGCTGGGTGGCGCCGACCGGCACGTAGGCGTCGGTCACGGCACGCCGTGAGCCCGCCACCTCGGTGCGCTCGCCGGTGCCGCCAATCTCGATGAGGGTGCGGCGCGATTGGCCGGTGGCGACAAGGACCGTCCCGTCCTCACCGTCACCGGAGCCACGGAGCACGACGCCGCTTGCATTGAGGCGCAGGTTACCGTCGATCAGCCAGCGACCCGGCCGGAGCAGGACGGCGCCGCGGAAACCGTGCTCGTCGCGCGGCATCGCGGCCACCCGATCAAGCGCCGCCTGGATGCGAGCGCGGTCGTTCCGGCCGTCGGGGGTCACGCTGATGCGCGCGGGCACGAACGGGATTTCCTCGCCGCCGCCCGCGTAGCCGGCCGTGGAGAAATCGATGACCCGGTTGCCCCCGGCGTCGGCGGTGTAGACGAGTCGGCCTTCGGGATCAGCACGGACAGTGGCAGATTGGGTGTCGGCCGCGCAGAGCAAGGACGCGCCATGGATGGCGACTACTATTTGCACTGTCATCCTGAGCGCAGCGAGGAATCCATGGGCGGCTGGCACCCGCTTTGCGGCATCGATCACCCGAAGGGATTCTTCGCTGCGCTCAGAACGACAAGCTTGGGGGAGATGCATGATTACAGGGGCTCCAGCCAAACGTTGCGGAATTCGATCGGGAAGCCCTCCAGCTGAAGCGCAATGGCGCCGGAAGTGACGGGGAGCTTGTTTGCGAAATTCTGGCGCACGCCGTTCACGGAGAGCTCCACGGTGTCGTTGTGGGCGGTGATGTCGTAGCTGTTCCACTCGCCAAGCGGCTTTTCCGAAGGCTCAGCGAGACGGGGAGAGCGCTTGCGGTTGTTCAGCAGCGGAGCGTCGGGGATGTCCAGACCCATGCCGACGAACTGTCCCGCATTGCCGTGCTTCAGTTGCGCCTCGAAGCACAGCGGCCACACGGCATCGGGTCCGTTGACATGGAGCAGCACACCGCTGTTGCTGTTGGTCACCGCATCCGCGGGCCAGCGCCACTCGACATGCAGGCGGTAGTTGGCGTAGGGTTTTTCGGTCTTGAGATAGCCGCTGGCTTTGCTGTCGAACCGCAGCACGCCGTTGGCCGTGCTCCAGGCGCTCTTGGGATCAGCCGCGGGGTCGCCCAGAAAGAGCTTCCAACCGGTGAGATCAGTGCCGTTCCACAAGGTCGTGCGCGATGCCCGCGGCGCTCCGGGGGCATTGCTGACGGGTGGATCGATCGGTGCGGGGATCGGATGGGCGCCGTCGAGTCCGGTGCCGGTAACGTTGACAGTGCCCAACAGCGGTCCGGTGACGCCGGTGACGTTGATGTCTTTCAGGACGACGTCCTGCATGTTGGCGAGGGTGAGGCCGGCGCTCGCGGTGCCGGTGATTTGGGTGAGGGTGAGGCCTTCGACGGGCCGAATGGTGGAGACCTCGGTGCCGACGACGATGGCTTTGGCGTCGTGCAGGCGAATGTAGGTGAAGGCCAGGCGGCGGGCGATAGGGTAACCGGGCAAGCCCTCGACGGGATCGTCCGCAGTGTTGGTGTTGCCACCCTTGACGAGATTGATGCGAAGGAAGTCTCCGCCGCGCACGTCGATGTCATGGGCGGAGATGTTTTCATTCACTCCGCCGCGGCCGATCCGGGTCTTGAGGTAAATGGCGTGGGTGCGCGCAGTGAAATCGCAGCGCTCGATGCGGATGTT
>JBDKHE010000218.1:0-2701 GCA_039797805.1 Verrucomicrobiota bacterium | reverse complement strand
TTCAGGTGGGCGGTGTTCCGGTTGAAGTTTTCGGTGAACTCCGCCCCGAAGTCCTCGCGCAGCTCGCGGCCGTGGGTGGCCAAGATGTTGAGCACCCGGTGGCGATCCCGGAGCCACCACTTGCGGTTGAGCGGATCGAGGACGAAACGGTGGTGCTTGAGGAAATCCAGCACGGCATCGTAGTTGGCCGAGCCGCGGGCGGGCAGGGAAACCGCGAGAAAATGTTCGGAACCGTCGATGATCAGGGGGGCGTGTTCGTCGGACGGACTTTGTCTCGGCGGAGAATCCACGTCCCGGCGCGCCGCGGGCCGCAGGGATGGGGCGGCGCCCGCGCGCGGGGCGACGGTTGGGTTAATCACTTTGGTCTGGGCGCGGCCGAGAAGTTCGCTCACCCCGGAGAGGGCACGGTCGTGCCAGGCCAGGGGCACGTCGGGCATGCTGCCGTAGAAAAACACGGGCTGGCCGGCGAGGGCAGTGATGAGCTCGCCGAGTTGCGCACGGTTGAGCTGGATGAGGGAAACCCGGGCGGGTTTGACACCGAGGCGCTGCAACACCGCCAGTCCCGGGAGCAGTTCCGCCGGCGGTGGCGCCGACAGGTCGAGCTCCACCTGCACGGCGACGGCATCGCGCGGGATGGCGGCTTCGAGGTTGGGCGGCAGCAGGAGGCGGAGCATGAGGGGAAATTCCAAGGGCCAAATCGCGAAAGGCCAAAGGAAATCCGTCTGGCAGCGGCAAGACCCCGCGAGCGTGCGGGAGGCCTGTTAGCGGGCCGAACTCAGGTTCACGGCTGGGCCGACCAGTTGCGGATCAATTCGCGGGCGTACCGTCCGGAAGGACTGAGATCGGCGTCGGACCAATTGCCGGTGGAGGCGGCCGAGCGGCGGACGATTGAAGCGGTTTCGGGCTTGTCGTAGATGGCCCAATTGCAATGGCTGAGCTGGTGCTCGCGCATGAAGGCCATCCAGGCCTCGACGGAGGCGCGGTCGATGGGGCCGTCACCCGAGGCCTCGCAGGTACCCCATTCGGTGACGAAGAGGGCCGCGCCGAGTTTCATCGCCTTGAGGGCCTTGGTGCGGAGTTCGGCTTTGTGCGTGCCGGCGTAGAAATGCAGGACGTAGGCGACGTTGGGGTCCTTGATCGGGTCGGCGGCGGCGACGTCGACGTCCTGCGACCAAGCGGGCGTGCCGACGACGATGAGGTTGTCGGGATCGATGGCGCGGATGGCGGCGATGACTTTCTCGGCGTAGGGTTTCACGTCCCGCGACCAGGAAGCCGTGTTGAGCGGCTCGTTGTAGATCTCGTAGATGATGTTGGGGCGGTCGCCGTAGCGGCGGGCCATGTCGGCGAAGAAGGCCACGGCCTGGTCAGTGTGTTCGTGGGCGTGGTGATCGTGCCAGTCGATGAGGACGTAGATGTCGGCAGCGAGGGCGGCGTCGACGACGGCCATGATGCGGGCGAGGTTTTTGGCGGGGCTCTTGAGGTAGTCACCCCGCTCCGCATGGATGCCGAGGGGGGCGCGGACGATCTGGGCGTGCCAGTCCTGCTTGAGCCAGTTGACGGTGCCGGCGTTGAAGAATCGGGCGGCCTCCCATTGGCTCCAGCCAAAGCTGACCCCCGCGAGGCTGACGGGCCGACCATCGGCGCCGACGATGCGGTTGCCGGCGACTTGCAGGCGGCCGTGGGCGCTCACGATTCCGCTGGTGGAGGCGGAGGGCGGATTGGCGGGAGGCGTGTACTGGGCGCAGCCGGAAATGGAGGCGGCCAATGCCAGGCAAAGGCAGGAAATCAGGGGTAGGCGAATCATGGGTGTGGAAAGCTAGGGCGTGGAGGCGAATCCGCAAACCGGATCACTCATCGACCAAAACCGGGAGACCCACCCAGGCGAGGCGCAACAGCGTGCGGGCATCCCAGTTGGCGAGGCGGAAACAGCCGTGGGACTCGGTGCGGCCGACCTTTTCCGGATCGGGAGTGCCGTGCATGCCGTAGCCCGGACGATCGAGACCGATCCAGGCGACGCCGACGGGATTGTTGGGGCCGGGCGGAATGATGAGCTTCCGGCCGAGTTCCGCGGCCTCGGGCACTTCGGGGAAGACGGCGGGATCGAAGGTGTAGTTGGGATCCGGCACGACCACGATGACGTGGAGTTCGCCGACGGGGCGCTTCTCAACGTTGCGGGCGATGCTGACCGGGCAGTGCAGAAGGATGCGGCCGGTCTCGTCCACGGCATGCAGGGTTTTCTCGGCGAGGTAAATGTGGATGCGCGCGACGCGGCCCGGGGCGATCACCGCCTCGGCGGAGGGGACGACCAGTTTCGTGCCGGGCATGAGGTTGTCCCAATCCACCGCGGGGTTCAGTTTCCGGAGGAGTTTCGGGTTCGCCCGAAATCGCTCCGCGATCATCTCGAGAGCCGAGCCATAGCGGAGGGCATCAACCTGCGATTTGCCGAGCCAGGTGGTGGGCACCGGACCGGTGGCAGCGAGATCGATGACGTTGAAGACGTAGTCGGTGAGGGCGGGAGCGGTCAGCAGCAGCAGCTCGCGCGTGTTGCGGTCGAGGTCCCCCGTGTCGTCGAGGCCTTCGTTCTTCTGCCAGGCCTTGAGGGCGTTGGCGGACTGGGTGCCGCGGACGCCGTCGATGGAGCCGCAGGAAAATCCGCGGCGGTGCAGCTCCACCTGAGCCGAGAGCCAGTCGGTGATGGGCA